>DRLZ01000364.1 GCA_011322755.1 Crenotrichaceae bacterium | reverse complement strand
GCGCGATTTATGGTCAGCGGCCTATCCTGAGACTGATATTTGGAGTGAATTAAAACAGATCCGTAATGGGAGAATAGTGCTTACCGAAGAGGACGAGCAATCTGCTAAAAGTTCTATGTTAAGTGATCTGTTCAAACAACAGATGCTCACTGAAGAAACAAGCACGCTGATTGAGAAATTACCTATTAATAATTTCAGGCTGAGATTCATCAATACAATATTTCCGAATGCTCGTTATATTCATATTTACCGAAATGCTCTGGAGGTTGCTCGTTCCATTGAAACTAGATGCAATAATGGTAAGTGGTTTGCTAACAACAAATATAAGTGGGATGAGCTTGTGAAAATCGCTCATGGTAACCCTGATACTGAGCATCTTCCAGATTTATGTACATCATACTATGACAAGGGACTTCTTGAATGGAGGCTAAGTACGGATGCAGCGGTCATGTTTCTTGACGGGCTTTCCGATGAGCGACAACATGAGTTGTCGTATAGCGAATTGACGAATAACCCTGAGGAAGCTGTTGCTCAATCTCTTGAATTTATTGGGTTGGATATGGAGGCGATGGTCAGGAAATTTTGCCAGGAAATAATCAGACGTAAAACATCCACGCTTGATACGCATGTCCTGACGGACAAAGAGATTCAAATAGGAGGAAAACTTCTTGAGCGATCAATAGGGACAGGAGGTAAACGGGTCACAGTGCGTCCGCGGCGGCTTACATATATCGATTGAGTTTGAAGTGTTGTATTAGATAGAGCTGTATTCAACTTCTGGGTTTGAGTTGGTTGAGTATTTGTTGCCAGTATTGCTGGATATATTGCCTGGTATTATTATCCATGTCTTTGAGTAATGGTTGCATCTCTGTGTAAATTCCAGACAGGTCAAGATAGTCCTGATCCAGATTTTTTCTTGAGTCACTTTCTGGGTATTCCCGTTTATCAACAGTTACTTCATGTGTGTAGGCAAACTGACAAAAGCTTGCAAGTTTAATGGTTAACCATAGACCGTCATATTTTGGGAAACGTTCATCCATAAAGCCAGCTGTTTTAACTGCATCATAATCTGCCACCATGGTTCTGGGAAAGCCTGTATTAAACAAGGCTACGGCGGGAAGAATTTTTCCTTGTGGTTGTGGCGCTGGATAGCGGTAGTTTAGTGTCGTACCGTCAGGTGCAAACCGACGGAAATTACTGTACACGGCTCGTGCTTCGGGAAATGCACAAAGTGCTTTATATTGCTGTTCCAGCTTGGCGGGGAGAAACAGGTCATCGCCATCGAGTATTCCCACATAGTTTCCCTTAACTGTTCGCAGTGCCGCGTTACGGTTGCGGGGAATTCCAATGTTGCGTGGTTGGTAAATTGCTTTTATCCAGTCTGGGTAACGATCAACGTAAGATTGTATTGTATCCTGTGAACCGTCGGTTGATCCGTCATCGGCAATAATGATTTCGAACGGCCGTAAAGTTTGCGACATTACGCTTTCCAGTGCCTCTATGAGGTAGCCCTTGCCGTTATATGACGTGATGATGATGCTGACACGGAAGTCTTCTGGATGGGAAGTGCTCAAAATTTAAAATCTCTTTTATATTTTTGTGTGGGAAACCGACTTGTCTATGCTGTGTTGAATTCAGCCAGCTCACAAAGTTGTGCATAAATAGCTGCGGCTTCTTCAGGTACTGGCTGATCATGATAGTTGCGACGAAGGCTTTTTAGTGGAAAATCACGGTTAACTGATGCGCCGGTAAATGCGGATAATTTGTCAAGCCCGTCGTCGGTCAGCGCCTGGTCATAATGGAGAAATAGCCATTCGCCTTCATGACGATGTGTTTCGAGGATATGACTGTACATCTTGACCCAGACATCCATCGCCATGTCAAAATCCATTTCCATGCTGTTCATGTACGGTGCATCAACAATCTGTTTTAATATGCTTTGCGCCGTTTTATGCGGGTTTCTAAAAACGCAGACGTATACAGTGTTTTTTAAATATGGGCGCCATACTGGTAGCGTGTAAGAGAAACGTGGATCTTTAAAGTAAAATGGTTGCTTGCTGGTTAAATTTTTTATATTTTCAGCATAGGTCATTATCGGAGGAATCACTGTTCCTACTGGTACTCTTCCAACCCAGCGTTGCATATCAGATGGCCTGTCACGGTGAGTTAGAACGCCATTGACCATTACGGGGCCAGGGATTACCTGACTTAACAATTGCTCGTTGATGAAATTAACTTCCTGATCCTCGAAATTGCCAAACGGGTTATTGATTCTGCCCTTGTTAAGGACATAGTTGCCCTGAAAATAACCTGATTGCGCGAGTATTCCGGCTGTCATGCTAGTGCCGCTACGGCCACTGCCCATGATTATTACGTTCTTCATATTGGATTGCATTTTTTCTGATTTAATTGTTCAAGGAGTTAATGTTGAAGATAAATAATTGATAGAATATTTTGTAGATTTGTCAAAAGCAGGTCGATTATTCTGTTTTTGAGTATAAGGAAATATGTATGAGTATGGCAGAACGAATAATAAAAGCTCTTTTTTTAAAAGTCCAGTATTTCATTGCAGCTTTCTTAATATTGTGGCCTGTGCAGTTGCTTATGCGTCTACAGGTTTAGTTTACCTGATTATTCTTATTGGATTGATTCAGTAAATCGTAACCGAGATAGCTGAGGCTTTGTTCGGAAATCGTAGTTATTTCTTTTCTTAATTTATCGTCAATTGTGTTTTTGCCAAAATCTGTTGATCCCTGTCGAAAAAAACCAGGGTGTGCTGATTTGTCCCTCATCGCTGCCAGGCTTGATTCGGCGACAATATTTTCAATTATTTTTGCATCTGTTCTTGCATCAAGAAATGAGAAGATTTGCACAAGTTGTTCTGTGGTGTTTGTCGTTAAGTCTTCATATCGCACAAACATGATGTTTTTACGATTTTCTGAGAATTTTCTGTAGTTATCAACTGCGTCATTAAACCAGTTAGCATT
>DRLZ01000363.1 GCA_011322755.1 Crenotrichaceae bacterium | reverse complement strand
CTGGAAGATTTATTACAGCCTATCTCATAATCTATCGATGTTTATTTCAGACATGATTATCTCTCAACAAATAGACTCCTGATATTAAAAACATGTCCACACGTTTACTCCATAAAAAAACCCCGTTCAAATGAACGGGGTTTTTAACATGTACTTCAAGAGTGACGGTGCTTACATCATGCCGCCCATGCCGCCCATGCCGCCCATGTCTGGCATTCCGCCGCCGCCATGTGCATGTGAATCAGCTGGCTCCGGAGTATCAGCAACCATGGCTTCTGTTGTAATCATCAAACCAGCAATCGAAGCTGCGTTTTGTAGCGCAGTACGCGTTACTTTTGCTGGATCAAGAATACCCATGGCAACCATATCACCATATTCGTCAGTTGCAGCATTGTAACCTGTATTACCAGAAGCATTTTTCACTTCGTTCAATACCACAGAACCTTCTTTACCTGCATTTTCTACAATTTGACGCAGTGGCTCTTCAAGTGCTCGACGCAGTATCGCCACACCAACTTCCTGATCATGGTTGGCTCCTTTCAAGCCTTCAATTGCTGACAAAGCACGAACCAGAGCAGTTCCACCGCCAGCAACCACGCCTTCTTCAACAGCTGCGCGGGTTGAATGCAGTGCATCTTCAACACGTGCTTTTTTCTCTTTCATTTCAACTTCTGTCGCAGCACCAACCTTGATAACAGCAACGCCACCGGCGAGTTTAGCCAGACGCTCTTGCAGTTTTTCTTTGTCGTAATCTGAACTTGCTTCTTCGATATGTGCGCGAATCTGTTTAATACGTGCTTCAATATCTTCTTTACTTCCAGCACCATCAATGACTGTTGTGTTATCTTTTGTGATCTGTACTTTCTTCGCCTGTCCAAGATCATCCAGTGTGCATTTCTCAAGTGTCAAACCAACTTCTTCAGCAATCACTGTCGCACCCGTCAACGTTGCAATATCTTCCAGCATGGCTTTACGTCGATCACCAAAACCTGGCGCTTTCACTGCAGCAACTTTCAAAATACCACGCATGTTGTTCACAACCAAGGTTGCTAATGCTTCACCTTCAACATCTTCAGCAATAATCAATAGTGGTCGACCTGCTTTGGCTACATTTTCTAAAACAGTTAGCAAGTCGCGAATGTTAGAGATTTTTTTGTCATAAACAAGAATCATTGGATCATCAAGCTCAACACTCATGCTGTCCTGATTATTGATAAAGTAAGGTGACAAATACCCGCGATCAAACTGCATCCCTTCAACAACATCGAGTTCATTGTCTAGACCCGAGCCTTCTTCTACAGTAATCACGCCTTCTTTGCCGACTTTATCCATTGCCTTGGCGATAATGTCACCAACAGCTGTGTCTGAGTTAGCTGAAATTGTACCCACCTGGGCAATTGCATTACTATCAGTACACGGTGTAGACATTTCTTGAACAGCATCAACAACTTTAATAACCGCCTGATCTATGCCACGTTTGAGATCCATTGGATTCATGCCTGCGGCAACTGACTTCATGCCTTCTCTGACAATCGTTTGGGCAAGTACTGTTGCGGTGGTTGTACCGTCTCCAGCCACATCAGATGTTTGCGATGCAACTTCCTTCACCATCTGCGCACCCATATTTTCAAACTTGTCTGCAAGTTCGATTTCCTTGGCGACGGAGACACCATCTTTGGTAATGGTTGGTGCGCCAAAGCTTTTATCCAGAACAACATTACGACCTTTAGGTCCTAAAGTTACTTTTACCGAGTTAGCAAGTATATCAACACCTGCTAACATTCGATTACGCGCGTCATCGCTAAATTTTACGTCTTTTGCTGCCATGATATTTATTCCTCTATATTTAATGTCTGATTTGAACAATCAAGTTTGGATAATGCGTACCAAACAAGATAATTGTTAGTCGATGACTGCCATCACATCATCTTCTCGCATAACAATGTAGTCTTTACCATCAAATTTGACTTCATTTCCTGCATATTTACCAAACAAAATCTTGTCGCCAACTTTTACATCCATCGCCTGCTTTTGTCCGTTATCAAGTATTTTGCCATTACCAACTGCCAGCACTTTGCCCTGGCTTGGTTTTTCTTTGGCTGCGTCAGGAATTACGATACCGCCTGGAGACAGTTCTTCCTCTTCCATTCGTTCAACAACAAGACGATCATGTAATGGTCTGATATTCATAATTCACTCCGAATGATTTCGTTAAAAAATTAAAATTGATGTGTGTCAAATTGCCACCCATAATTATTAGCACTCGACACATCTGAGTGCTAATAATATCAGCCTGCTCATTTCTGTCAAGTTTGTTCGCTGGTTTCTGAAGATTGTCTTTTGATACACTTAATGGCGCATGCCTGAACAATCAATGGCAAGACACTTGCTTGTTACAGATGGTGATAGAGATCCTGTATTTCAACCCTAAAACACACAAATAATGGACATTTCTACATGAATGACAAGGAATTATTGCGCTACAACCGCCAAATCATGTTGCCACAAATTGATATTCAAGGTCAGGAGCGACTGCTTGATGCCAGTGTGTTGATTCGAGGTCTCGGTGGATTAGGATGTCCTGCTGCGCTCTATCTTGCTGCGGCAGGTGTTGGCAGATTAATATTAAATGATGATGATCAGGTTGATTTAGCAAACCTGCAGCGCCAGATCGCTTTCAACAGTCATGACATTGGTCGATTAAAAGTTGAGTCTGCGCGCGATACCTTGCTTCGTTTGAACCCGAATATCTGTATCGAAATCATCTCCTCGCGACTGCACGATACGCGCCTTGCTCGTTATGTCAACAGTGTCGATGTGGTTCTGGATTGCACAGATAATTTCTCCTCCCGTTTCGAACTCAATAAACACTGTGTCAATTCATCGACACCTCTCGTTTCAGGCGCCGCGATTCGATTTGAAGGACAACTGGCTGTCTTTACTCCCGGAATAAACAATAGCCCTTGTTACAATTGTTTGTATGCGGATACTGATGACAACACTGAAATCACTGAGAGCTGCTCAGAATCAGGCGTTGTTTCACCTCTACCGGGGATTATCGGTAGTATGCAAGCTCTGGAAACCATCAAATTACTCGCATGTCCACAACAGCAAAGCAACTGCAAAATTCTGTTATTTGATGGCTTAACAATGGACTGGCAAAACATGACATTGAATAAAAACCCGCACTGCCAGACCTGCAGCTAATGCATACCTGAATCAGTGATTTCACTACGATTTAGGGCGCAAGCTCCATTGCCAACATGCACTCGATGATGAGCTCAGCCAAGGTTATAACCGTTCACACAAGCTTTGTTGTCAAAAGTCTGATATTGAACGGCAATCAATGCTCGCTCTAAAGCAGCGATTTGTCATAGACGAAGTCATCTCCAATCAATACCCATGTGTATTTTCCAGTCGTCAATCAATAGCCAGAATACTGGCATCACAAAGCCGGCAAATTGACACTCGCCGCATTACGGCCGTCTTGTTTTCTATCGACAACACCATCTTGCTTGATAATGCCAAACAAAATAGATGATGTTTAATCATCATGTTATAGAGACATATACATCATTTCAAAACAAAATCAACAGATTTGGCTCATATATTGCTTTATTTCTTATGAACAGATTAGCAAAGCGCTCCTTGAAACGAGCATACCATGACTATTAAAGAATATTCCTTATGCAAATCAGCAAGGTTTACAGACAAAACGCTATACATACATCAACGCCGGCAAGAATACTTGCTATCGCGAGCGGTAAAGGTGGTGTTGGAAAATCATGCATTGCGACTAACCTCAGTGTTGCACTGGCAAAAAACGGCCATCGCACTGCTTTGCTCGATGCTGATACCGGGTTATCAAATGCAGACATCATGCTGGGCTTAACGCCAGAGTACAACTTATCTCATGTCCTTGCAGGACAATGTTCAATAACTGACATTGTTGTTAACGGACCCAATGGCTTACTTGTTATCCCTGCCGCATCCGGATTACAAGATATGGCCAACCTGGATCTTCACCAGCAAGCCAATATAATCCGAAGTCTATCGGCACTGGATAACCGGGTCGACTTTCTGGTGATTGACATGCCAGCAGGAATATCAACAAGCACAATTAATTTTGCACGTGCAGCACAGGAAATTGTGGTCGTGGTTTGCGATGAACCAGCCTCACTTGCTGACGCACAGGCTTTTATTCACTTACTTGCTTCTGAGTATAAAGTATT
>DRLZ01000362.1 GCA_011322755.1 Crenotrichaceae bacterium | reverse complement strand
GGCAATGGCGCTGATATCGCTGGTGGTGTATTCCATCGTGATATCACCGATTCCCGCCACATCCATACTGATGTTAAAGACAATATCCACCGAACCACTGTCGCCTTCCTGCACTTCGGCATTACTGATACTGACCTGCGGGAAATCATTGTTAAGAATCGTCCCCACGGCCTGAGTGGTGCCCAATATGGCATTAGAGGAAATATTGCTTAAATCAAGATTCAGAGTTTCATCCAGTTCCACTGAGGTATCGTTATTGACGGTAACGCTAATGGTTGCCGTAGTCTCACCGGCCGGGATAGTTAAGGTCGTATTGCTGATAGCAATGTAATCATTATCCGTTGTGGTCGCCGAACCATTACTGGTGGCATAATCCAGTGTAACATCAGCACTGGTCGCGCTACTTAAGCTCACGACAAAATCAAGATTTGAGGTACCGACATCACCTTCAGTAATGGTTGGACTGGACACGGTAATGGTCGGACTGGATACGGCCAGTTCTTGTGTTGAGGAACTTCCACCACCCCCACCGCAGGCATACAGGCTTGATGTCAACAGAATTAGTAACGCGATACGTTTTACACAGGTTTTTTTAAAATTAATATTCATTGTAGTTCCAAAGTTTAAATCTGCACAAGATTGTGCCGATCTACTGTGCCCCAATATTAACGACAGGAAGATTGTCACCCATTTCATTCTGACTATCACCACGATGAATCGTCGCCGTCCCGGAATTTCTTAAATCTCCCAAACCAAGTGCGCCATAATAATGCCCACCCCAGCACTTCACCTCACGGCTATCCAGAATGGCACAAGTGTGAGAGGCACCGGCGGTAATCTTAAGCGCAGTTCTTCCTCTGCCCAGATCCACCGCTGGCAGGTTATCACCCATTTCATTCGGTTCATCGCCACGATCCTCGGTGTCGCCCTGGCCCAGTTGTCCCCAGGTGTTATCACCCCAGCACTTGACCGAACCGTTATCGAGTAGTGCGCAGACATGCGCCCTGATGTCGTCACCATAGTAACTACCGATGGCGATCTGTACAGCGCTGCGCCCCTGGCCCAGATTGATGGCAGGTAGTACATCCCCCATCTCTCCGGCGGCCATACCACGCGCCACCGTATCGCCCTGACCCAGTTGCCCGGAGGTGTTATTACCCCAACACTTGACATCGCCATTACTCAATAAGGCGCAAGTGAATAAATGCCCAGCCTCGACCTGATCAACAGAGTGTGGTATCGGGCTACCCAGGATAAATAAGTTGCCCAAATCAATCTCTGGCAGAAAGTCACCCATTTCATCCTGATTGATATTATCACCTCGATGTTCAGTATCACCCAGACCTAATTGACCAAAGCCATTGTGCCCCCAGCACTTGATGCGACTGTTATCCAGAAGGGCACAGCTATGTTTTGCAGATACGGATAATTGCAGTGCTGTACGACCTGTACCAAGATCCAGTGTGGGCAGGTTATTACCCATTTCGTACGGATCATCACCGTGACCGACTGCATCGCCCAGACCCAATGCTCCAAGCTGATTATGCCCCCAACACTTAACCTCACCTGTAATAATCAGCGCGCAATAGTGTTTATGATCAACAGCGACCTGACTAACACGCGCCTGCACTGGCATACCCTGAACATCGCGTGAACCCAGATCGATATGCGGCAGGTTGACGCCCATCTCATTAGCTTGATCACCAATATTTGTATCCAGTCCCAGACCAAGATATCCATCGGTGTTATCGCCCCAACATTTGACAAAGCCTGACTGCAACACTGCACATGGTGACATCTCAATATCAATCTGTATCACCGTCTCACCGCCAAGGTCTACAGGCATAAGGTTATCACCCATTTCACTCAGTTCATCACCTCGATCCTCGACGTCACCCTGGCCTAGTTGCCCCCAGGCATTGATTCCCCAGCATTTGAGCGACTGGTTACTTAACAGGGCGCAGGTGGCATGGAAGCCGGCATCGATATCCATCACCTGCAACTGGCATATTACATTGATATCCGTCACATTCGCATTGCTCATTATGCCTGTACCGTTCTCGACATGGCACACCACGGGCGGCGTGGAAGCGACAGGTTGCTCGGAGACTGTCACCCGATATTGCTCACCTTCTGTTAACTCTCTATTGAAAAACACAAGGCTGCCTGATGATGCATCATACACAAGATCGTCACCACCGTTGTTTTGCAGGGTCATACGTGTGCCATTAAATCCGATGACATTAACTCCAACTCCATATGTAACAGCGTTACAGACTACCTGCACATCAACACTGAAAGCATTATTGACAACACCGCTGGCATTAATGACCGTACAGGTTTGTGTCGGACTCCCAGGCTGGTTTAAAACCGTCACCGAGTATGCGCTGCCTAACGGTTGGGTATTGGAAAATGAATAGCTTCCATTCGAAGGAATTGAGAGATCATCGGTATTATTGTTTTGTAATACCAGGCCACTGCCACTTAGTGCAAGAACAGAAACGTTGACCTGATAGTGCTTGGGCGTACAGATGATATTGATATTATCGATATTCTGGTTGGTTACCGTACCGCTGTTATCCTGAATAACACAATCATTAAATACTGGGCTAGTTGCAATACTGACACTATAACTGTCACCGCTCAGCAAGGCGCCCGTAAAGGTAAAGCGACCATTACCGCTGATAGTCAGATCATCTCCGCTGTTGTTTTGAATTACGAAACTGTCATCGATCATGCCATTGACAGTTCCACCAATACTGTAGGCATCCGCCTGAATTGTTACGCAATCTATTGTTGCCTTACTGACGTTGGTGCCACTAATCCTTCCGCTGCCATTGTTTACCGTACATATCTGGTCTGGATTAACCGGTTGTTGCCTGACAGTAATTGTGTAAGATGTCCCGTCCGCCAGACCCTGCGCAAAACTATAATTACCATCGCTATTGATATTCAGGTTCTCGCCAGCACTGTTGGCCACCTCAAGTCCCGTGCCAGTGAGATTGGTGACATTGAATCCCAATGAGTAGATTGAGGCGTCGCAGGTCACTGTTATATTCGACACTGCCGCGCCATAAATACTGCCGTCCGGATTACTGACAGTACAGACCTGATTCGGTGACGCAGGTTGAGATACCACCGTTACGGAATATGCCTGGCCGTCCTCTATTTCAGTGTTGAAGGCATAGGTCCCATCCGCATGAATAGACAAATCATCAGCTGCGTTATTCTGTAACACTAGCCCACTACTGTTACTGTCCAGCCCACTGACAGTTACATTGACAGGATACGTTGAGCCGTTGCGTGTTGCTGGCGCGCCACCACCGCCACCACCGCATGCAGACAGCAAGAGTGATAACAATGTTATGTTAACCAATAACGCGATAATAATAGACCGATCCCTAATTTTCATGTATTTATTCCTTTTAACCATGTTTCTGTTTTCCTTGTCATTTAATCTTTCCATCATCACGCAAGGCTATACTGACGCGATAATATTCATCCTGCATGGAGTTAAAAAGTGATTTTGAGTTCAAATTCCTTTTAATCTGATATATAGTTATCTCTCCATATGCATGAAACCATGCAGAAACTTTTACTCCAGGAAAAAAATAACAAGTTATACGTGACAGATTAGGGACAGATTCGGCAAATCACGCACGTTGAATCTGGAAATACGACTGATAAAAAAATCAAAAGAGTTGCTGAACATGGAGAAAACACATTTGTTAAGCAAGCTGACGCCACCGACTTACAGCTTGTCCTTTGACCGGACACGGCTTTTTGTCAAAATTGAGCACTCACTCGAACAGCCGGTAACATGGATATCCGGTCCGGCCGGCGCAGGTAAAACAACCCTGGTATTGAGTTACCTTAAACACAAGGAGATATCACCCCTCTGGTTTCAGATTGATGAAAGCGACAGCGATCTGTCGTCATTTTTTTACCACCTCGGCCTGCTGGCGCAGCAACATGCTCCTGAGCAGCCCACCCTGGCCCAGCTAACACCCGAATATCTACACGGCATTCCCGTCTTTGCCCGTAATTTCGCGCGTGACTTCTACAACAGACTGCCACCAGGTAGTGTACTGATATTTGATAACTTTCAGGATGCCGGTGCTGACAACCCGCTTGATAGCTTGTTGCCCATTATTCTGGCGGACATCCCTTCCACTGTACGGGTCGTCATTTTAAGCCGATCCGTTCCGCCAGACGATCTCACTCCGATGCTGACCTCGGGCGTATTGCAAACCCTGAACTGGCAGCATTTGCAATTTACCGAGGAAGAAATCGACGGATTGATCAGGTTGCGCAATACTACCCAGCCATTCAGCAAAACCGAAATCGCCAACCTGCACCAGAGCACCCAGGGATGGGCTGCAAGCCTTGTTCTAATGCTTGAGCGTCCATTTGATAAAGAACTACCACTGATTAGCGAGGGACGTTCCAAGGAAACGATTTTTGAGTTTTATGCCAACGATTTATTTCAGCTTGCCAGTGATGAAGTCAAAAGCTTTTTATTGAAAACGGCCGTATTGCAAAATATTGATATTGATGTTGCCGAAAAGCTGACAGATAATAAAAACAGCAAAAACATCCTTGATGATATGGCGCAGCGTAATTATTTTACCATCAAACGATTCGGTTCTTCTGCCAATTTCCAGTACCATCCTTTGTTCCGTGAATTTTTGCTCACCCAGGCCATGCACTTACTGGGCAAGGACCAATTGACTGAAACACAAAGCAAGGCCGCTGAAATTTTGCTCAACCAAGGTGATGTTACTCATGCAGCTGAATTACTACGTCAGGCCGGAGACTGGGATGGACTGCTTGCCTTGATCCTGCAACATGCACAGTCAATCCTCGACAAGGGTCACTTCAGCACCCTCAGAAACTGGATAACATCGCTGCCCAAGAAAATGCAAATGCACAACAGCTGGTTATACTATTGGCAAGGTACCATTGAAATCACCATAAATCCTATCGCGGCAATAAACTATTTTCAAAATGCCTATCGTTTAGCTCAGCGGCAAAACGATCCCCTTACACAGGTATTAAGCTGGTGTGGCGCCATCAATGCCTATGCCTACTCCTGGGGGGAAGTCAAAACACTGGATAAGTGGATCGCTGACCTGGAACCCATTCTGGCAATAACTCAACAAATTGCAGACCCCACCATTCAGGAACAGGTCGATTATGCCGCCTACCTTGCCTTAATGTATCGCCAACCCCAGCATGTCAAAATGAAGGAGTATGAAGAAAAAGTCTGGGATATTGTTCTGCATGGTGATAATTTTCAAACCCGGATCCAGGCCGCAAGCCAACTGCTGTTTTATTTAACCTGGTGGAGTGGAGATTTTGACAAGGCGGAAATCCTGGTGCAGACCATGCAACCCATCATGGAGCACCCCGATGCACCGCCACTTGTCAAACTCACCTGGCATTCGATGTTAAGCAGTTACTATGGCTCAGTTTTCAAGGCTGACGAGTGCGAGAAGAACATCCTCATGGGTATCGCACTTTCAGATAAAACCGGTATCTACATCTGGAAACCCTGGCTTTATCTGAAAGGCTGTTTTCTGAACTTGCAAAAAGGTAATACAAAAGAATCAGCCTATTACCTTGAGCATTTGTACAGGGCCATGCGGCCGGAGGATCTTCTTAACCAGGCGATATACTATCATTTTCAGGCCTGGTATCACCTGCATGTAAATAATATCGACGGAGTCAGGGAAAATGTTACGATCGCACGCAAACTCGCCGGCGATGCAGGCAATACCATTGTCGAAATTTTCATTGATGCCGGTTACGCAAAATACCTATTCCTGACTGGGGAAATTGCCAACGCTATGAAGCTGGTCCATACCATTCGAAAAAAATCATTGAATATCGGTGCCAAAACCATGACTTTCCTGTCTTATGTCCCCGAAGCCGATTACTATCTAACGAGTGACGATCAGCAAAGTTGCCTCAGACTTTTACCTGATCTGTTTAACATAACCAAAACATACAGTGCAATTTGGTGGCGTGATCAGGAATTTTCCGGCTTTTGCGCCCTGGCCCTGGAAAACGATATCGCAAGTGAATATGTAAAAGAGATCATTGCCCGGCATAAACTGCGGCCACCGGTTGATTTTAACAATGACACATGGCCCTACCCGGTTAAAATCTATACCCTTGGTCAGTTTCGCATACTCATTGATAACGAGGCTGTGAAATCGAGCGGCAAAGTGCAGAAGAAGCCCCTGGAACTTATCAAAACCCTGATCGCCTTTGGCGGGCGTGATGTGCGTGATGCTTTGGTCGCCGAGGCGTTATGGCCCGACGCCGAAGGCGATGCAGCCTATGACTGTCTTCGTACAACAGTTAAGCGTGTACGCAAATTATTGAACGAAAAGGAAGCTATTGGTTTTTCTGATGGAAAACTTGGCCTAAACCCAGAATATTGCTGGGTGGATATATGGGCATTTGAGCATATGCTGAGCACCACCGACCCTGCAGATATGCAACTCGACAAGGCCTTCAAGCTGTATCATGGAAACTTTCTAGACGGTGAACCGGACAATTATCCCGTCCTTTCAACGCGTGAACGACTGCGGCAAAAGTTTACTAACACTATACGACAAATGGGTATAAACCTTGAAAAAGAATGCCGATGGCAACAAGCCATCGACATCTACCAGCTGGGTCTACAAGTCGATGACCTGGTAGAAATATTCTACCAGGGCCTGATGCACTGTTATTACCAGCTGGGACTGAACACAGAGCTGAAAAAAGTCTACCAGCACTGCCATCAACTACTAGACAATAAACTGGGTGTCGCACCCTCATCTGAAACCAATAACCTGTATCAACAATTAACGTCCTCCAGGGCGAAATAGCACATCCTTTAATACAACTGTACAACGCACTCAGAGCGGTTGTGTAAAGTTATGAGGTTATTATTCAGCGAAGATCGGTATTTCACCAGGAAAGTGGAATTAATGCCGAACACAACGATTACTTATAATTCATCTATCCACTTCTGAAGCATTTTGACTTCAACAGTGATAAGGTCTGGATCATTGTAAACGTGCGCCAGGACGCTAATACCTTCTGTGCGACTGAGTAAATGAAGGGCACGCGCCTGTGCTTGCCTGGGCTTGTTAATTTGTTTGAATTGCTGTGCAAGCCAGTTAATGAATACATCGAATAGACTTCGTGCATTATTCTGAAAGTCGCATGCGTCTTTTCCTAGTTCTGCATTCAGCGTTCCAATAGGGCAGCCGTAGCGTATCAAGTTACTACTGTTTGAAGCTACCATCTGAACGAAGCAACGCAGACGATCTTTTGGGTCGTAATACCGCATC
>DRLZ01000361.1 GCA_011322755.1 Crenotrichaceae bacterium | reverse complement strand
TGGCAACTATTCAAATGCGACTCGTTATCCCTTCCAGCCAGCTGATGAAAATGGATTAAGCGTGTCTGGAACAGGACGCGGTTGTAATACACTGGAAGGTCAATTTGAGATTCTTGAAATATCTTATGACACTAGTGGTAAGCTCAAAAGCTTTGCAGCAACGTTCGAGCAGCATTGTGAAAAGGGTGATCCCGCATTATTTGGAGCAGTTAGTTATAACGCAGATATCGATATCCCTGACAGCACTGGTTTACCCACGGCAGGTAAGACAGGTAATTTTTCCGTTGATTTAAAAGCCAATGGCCAAGATGATCCGGTAACCGTAAAAATCGGTGATACAATCAATTTAAGCTGGGCTACCCAGGCAGGTGATACCGAAACTACCGCTGAGTATTGGCTAGGGTTGGTTGGATCCTCAAGTGAGAAAATATGGTTTAACAACCATAAATGGCGTAAAGCCAGTGGTTCATTAATATGGAAAACTGCAACAGTCAAAACAACTCAGCGTAGTTTCAGCTGGACGCCACAAATTCCAGGAATCTATACGCTGCAACTGATTCTTGATACGCAAATCGGTGAGCCTGTACAAATAGACAATATGTCAGCTTATGATCATATTGTGATTAATGTAGAGTAGAATCAACACACAATCCGAATTTATCAGGTTTTGCTTTAATGCCTATGTCATCGCTGGAAACAAAACCTGATATCTTGTTATTATTAACGGAAGACCTTAGTCACTCCGCATTAAATACTGGTCAATCACCCGCGCAGCACCCCGACCTTCATTGATCGCCCAGACGACCAGCGATTGGCCGCGTCGGCAATCGCCAGCTGCAAAGACACCATCAACACTTGTGGTATAGCTTCCGTGTTCAGCATTAATGTTACTACGTGGATCGTATTCCAGATTTAACATATCGGTTGCTGTGTGTTCAGGCCCGAGGAATCCCATTGCCAGGGTGATTATATCTGCTTTCCATTCTTTTTCTGTTCCTGGCACTTCCTGCATGGCATAGCGACCAGCGTCGTCTTTTATCCACTCGACATTGACAGTACGCACTCCAGTGAGATTCCCGCTATCATCACCAATAAATTCTTTACTGAGTATGCAAAATTCTCGCGGGTCTTTGCCATCTCTAGCGATTGCAGATTCATGTCCGTAATCAACCCGGAATATTTTAGGCCATTCCGGCCAGGGATTATCAGCCGCTCGTTCTGTTGGTGGTTTTGGTAACAGCTCAAAATTCACTAGCGACTTACATCCATGGCGCAACGATGTTGCAATACAATCTGTACCAGTATCACCACCACCGATGACGATCACATCTTTATCTTTGGCGCTGATATGTTGACCGTCTTCTAGATTACTATCGAGCAGACTTTTGGTGTTGCGAGTTAAAAATTCCATCGCCGTATGTATGCCATTGAATTCTCTACCCGGGATTGGTAAATCCCGTGGCTGAGTCGCTCCGATCGCCCATAATACAGCATCAAACTCTTGCGTGAGTTGGTTCGGATCAATATAGGTAATCTCTTGCTCTGCATTTAACATGATTTGGGTGACATGCCCGGCAGCAAATTCCTCTTGCTTACCAACATGCGCACAGGTGATAAATTCTACACCCTCATCACGCATTTGTTGAATACGCCGCTCAACGACTTTGTTTTTATCCAGCTTCATATTGGGAATACCATACATCAGTAAACCACCGATACGATCTGCACGCTCATAAACAGTTACTGCATGTCCCAGTCGTCTTAATTGTTGCGCTGCTGCCAAACCAGCCGGACCAGAACCGATAATGGCGACTGATTTTCCGGTTTCAACCTTTGGCGGTAAGGGTTGTACCCATCCTTCCTCGAAACCACGATCTATAATTGCATTCTCAATATTCTTGATTGTGACCGGCGGATTTGTAATTCCCAACACACAAGAACCTTCACAGGGCGCAGGACATACCCGACCTGTAAATTCAGGAAAGTTGTTGGTTAAATGCAGACGATTCAGCGCTTCACGCCAACGGTCACGATATATCAAGTCATTCCATTCAGGAATCAAATTATCAACCGGACAGCCGGTACCCGACTGACAAAAAGGCACGCCGCAGTCCATGCAGCGAGCACCTTGTGTGGTTAGATGGCTGACAGGTGGATCAGTATAGATTTCTGCATAGTCATTGATTCTTAATTTTGGGTCACGATAAGGAACGGTTTCGCGTTGATATTCCTTAAATCCAGTGGGTTTACCCATCTGCCATCACTCCATGTAATTTTGATTCTTGTTCTTCATCATGCGCTGCACGTTCCGCAAGCACACGTTTGTAGTCTGTTGGCATGACTTTAACAAACTGCTGTCTGGCAATATCCCAGTTATCCAGTATTTTCTTGGCAATCTCTGAGCTGGTGTTACGATGATGGAGTTTGATTAAACCAACAACTTCATCGCAATCATGATCATGCTCAAGCTTCTCCAATTCAACCATGCCGTGATTACAATTGTTGGCAAATGTGTCCTCTGGATCCCAGACATAGGCAATTCCACCACTCATACCAGCTGCAAAATTACGCCCTGTTGGCCCAAGAATGACAATACGACCACCGGTCATATACTCGCAGGCGTGATCGCCAACGCCTTCGATTACGGCATTGGCTCCAGAGTTACGCACACAAAAGCGTTCGGCAGCACGACCTTTGAAAAAAGCCTGACCCGACGTTGCACCATAGAGTACGACATTGCCGACGATAATACTGTCCTCTGCCTGGAAAGAGCTATTTTCTGGCGGATAGACAATAATATTGCCTCCGGACAAACCTTTGCCAACATAATCATTCGCATCGCCTTCAATCTCCATGGTAATGCCTCGCGCCAGAAACGCGCCAAAGCTCTGACCCGCTGAACCTTTGAACTTGATATGGATGGTATCATCCGGCAGCATTTGAGCACCCCATTTTTTCACCAGGGTGTAACTCAAAATCGTACCGACTGCACGGTCTGTATTAATCACTGCATGTTCAAAACTAACTTTATTACCGGTTTCCAACGCATCTTTGGCTTTTTCAATCAACTGATTGTCGATAACAGTGTCCAGACCATGATCCTGCTCGATGGTTTTGTATACCTCAACTCCAGGATGTGGTTTCGGCGCCTCTGCAAGCAGACTGGTTAAATCCAGACCATCTGCTTTCCAGTGTTGAATCGCTGCATTCGCATCCAGCACATCTGTGCGACCAACCATTTCGTTAATCGTACGGAAACCCAGTTGCGCCATGACTTCGCGTGCTTCTTCGGCAACCATGAATAAATAATTCACCACATACTCTGGATCACCATTGAATTTTTTACGCAGTTCTTTATCTTGCGTCGCGATTCCTACCGGGCACGTATTCAAATGACACTTACGCATCATAATACAGCCGAGTGAAATCAGCGGTGCAGTGCTAAAACCAAATTCCTCAGCGCCAAGCAATGCCGCGATGACAACATCACGACCTGTTTTCAGCCCACCGTCTGTCTGCAATGTAACGCGTGAACGCAAATCATTCATAACCAGAGTCTGGTGGGTTTCAGCAATACCCAGCTCCCACGGCAAACCAGCATGTTTGATACTGGTGAGTGGTGAGGCGCCTGTACCGCCACCATCACCCGAGATCAGAATATGATCGGAGTGTGCCTTGGCAACACCTGTGGCAATGGTTCCAACACCCACTTCAGAAACCAGTTTTACACTGATACGCGCAGCCGGATTGGAGTTTTTCAGGTCAAAAATCAATTGCGCCAGATCTTCAATTGAATAAATGTCATGATGTGGTGGTGGACTGATCAGACCAACACCTGGTGTCGAGTGGCGTATCCGGGCAATATTACTGTCAACCTTACTGCCTGGTAATTCACCGCCCTCACCTGGTTTTGCACCTTGTGCGATTTTTATTTGCAATTCATCTGCATTGGCAAGATACCAGATTGTTACCCCAAAACGCCCCGAAGCGATCTGTTTAATTGCAGAACGTTTGCTGTCACCATTTGGCAATGGATTAAAACGTTCCGGATCTTCACCGCCTTCGCCTGTATTACTCTTCCCTCCAAGGCGGTTCATGGCGATTGCCAATGACTCATGAGCTTCAGCCGAAATCGAGCCAAAACTCATTGCCCCCGTACAAAAACGCACAACAATGTCTTTCGCTGATTCAACTTCATCCAGTGGAATTGCTTGACGATTTTCTTTAAACGTTAACAAGCCTTTGATAGTACATCGCGTTTTCGAGTCGCGATTCATGTGTTCGGCAAACTGTTTATAGCTTTCGTAATTATTCGTACGTGTTGCAGTTTGAATATTGGCAATCGCCTGTGGATCCCACATATGCCGCTCGCCTTTGGCGCGCCAGTGAAATTCACCCGGATTCGGCAGTACATTTTGTTTTTGGTTCACTGTGAGCGGATAGCCAATCTGATGACGACGCTGACATTCTGTAGCGATTACATCAAAGCTGACACCCTGGATACGACTTGCTGTTCCGGTAAAACAACGTTCAACAACCTCATCACGAATTCCCACAGCTTCAAATATTTGCGCACCCTTGTAGCTTTGCAGTGTGGAAATACCCATTTTGGCCATGACTTTCAGAATACCCTTGGCAACGGCTTTACGATAAGCGCTGACAACGGCATTATCGTCTGTCATGTCTTCTTCCATCAAACCGTCACGGCGTGCTTGCCATAATGATTCAAAAGCAAGATAGGGATTAATTGCATCTGCACCATAGCCAATCAACAAACAATGATGATGCACTTCTCGTGCTTCACCTGTTTCAATCACGATACCAATACGGGTACGCTTGGCCTCACGCACCAGATGATGATGAATTGCACCAGTTGCCAGCAATGCAGGCAGTGGGATCTGGTCTGCTCCAATGTTACGGTCGGATAAGACAATCAATTGAAAGCCATCAGCAATGGCTTGTTCAGCTTCAGCACAAATTCGATCCAGTGCTGCAACCAGACCGGGATTTCCTTCTGACTTGGACCAGGTAATATCAATTACTTTTGACTTCCAGCCACGATGATCGATGTGCCGGATAGCTGCCAACTGTTCATTTGACAGAATCGGATGTCGAATTAATAAACGATGACAGTCACTCTCATCAACAGTTGTTACATTACCCTCTGGGCCAATATAACACTGCAGAGACATGACGATTTCTTCTCGAATTGAATCAATCGGGGGATTGGTAACCTGTGCAAATAACTGCTTGAAATAATCAAACAGCATGCGTGAATTATCAGATAAACACGCGAGCGCAGAGTCATTTCCCATTGAGCCCAAAGGATCACGTTTTTCACGGATCATTGGCAGCAGCATAAACTTCATGGTTTCCACTGTGTACCCAAAAGCCTGCATTCTCGACAACAAGGTCTCCGCATCAAAACCGTGAGGCTCCTGATCGAGCCCAAGCTCCTCCAGTTCAATACGCTGGGAATCTAGCCATTCAGCGTATGGACGCTGCATTGAAATTGTGTCTTTGAGTTGCTGATCAGGAATCAATAAGCCTTGCTCAAAATCGACCAGAAACATGCGCCCTGGTTGCAAACGGCCTTTATATTTGACATTAATGGGGTCAACCGGCACGACACCGACTTCTGAAGCCATAATCACATGGTCATCATGCGTCAGATAATAACGGCTCGGGCGCAGACCATTACGATCCAGTACCGCACCGATATACTTGCCATCCGTAAACACGATCGATGCAGGACCATCCCAGGGTTCCATCTTGGAAGAATTGAATTCATAGAATGCACGCTTATGCTCTGGCATGGATTCATGATTTTCCCAGGCTTCAGGAACCATCATCATCACCGCCTCTTGCAAAGTACGCCCTGTCATCAACAAAAATTCCAGTACGTTGTCAAAAGTACCTGAATCT
>DRLZ01000360.1 GCA_011322755.1 Crenotrichaceae bacterium | reverse complement strand
GAGCATGATGATGTAACTGACAATTCAGTACAATCATTTTACGGTTTTATTGATAGCGATCTCACAAATGCGCCTAGTAAGGTGATCAGACGCAATTCCGCGTCATCTTCATTGACTGAGCAGGAAGTAAAAGTTGTGGTTACGAATGATGGCAGTCAATATCGCATTATTACAAACGCAGATTCTTCGGCAGATGGCTGGTATATGGATCTACCAACAACAGGAGAGCGTATTGCTTATAACCCGATTACCCGAGATGGACGTTTTGTGTTCATCACCTTGATTCCGGATACTGACCCATGTTCTGCTGGCGGTACAAGCTGGTTGATGGAAGTGAATCCATTTAACGGCGGTCAATTGACAGAATCACCATTTGACGTGAACGGCGATGACAAGTTTAATGCCGGTGATAAACTGGAATACAACGATAACGGAACAACCAAAAGCAGCTATGTCTCCGGAATCAAGAGTAATATCGGCATCAATACAACACCAGCAGTAATTGATAAAAGCCGTAGCAGTGAATACAAGGTGTTAACCGGCAGTATCGGATCAACTGAAACAGTACTGGAAAGCAAAGCCGTGTTGTCGGGTCGAATGTCATGGCAGGAAATTCGTTAACTGACTCAAACATTTTTTTAAAATTAATGCTCGATATCACTGCAATTTGACCTATTTACATTCGTCATGTTGCAGTGATATACGCGCTTATTTTTAACAGGTTAACAATATAGTCTGGAAAAGTGTGTTACAACACATTGTTATCAATAACCAACAATAACGAACCATGGTCAGTTACTCTTACTGATCTACCCTGCAGTTAAGTTTTATTCTGTCACTTTATCCAAACCAAATTTGCGCATTTTTTCAACTAATGTTGTTCTGTTCAACTTTAATTTCCTGGCAGCTTGTGCCACAACACCATTACATTCATCAAGTGCTTGGATAATGAGGCTTTGTTCAAGTTTCAGTAGTTGTTTTTTTAAATTAATTCCCTCATCAGGCCACTGTTTAATCTGCTGAACTGAAAAGTTATCATAGTCTCTAGAAGATGAGATGGTATTAGTCAACTCTTGATTGTTTATATGATGCTTTGAAAATTTTTCTGGTAATTCATTGGCATCAACAACTCCATCAGGTATTAATATTGCCATTCTTTCAACCACATTCGCCAATTCACGAACATTCCCCGGCCAGGAGTATCTTTGTAACTGTTGCATCGCTTGTTTGGTAAAACGGATTGATATATTTTTTTCACGATCAAGCCGTTCGGTAAGGTCAGAAACGAGAACAGGAATATCCTCGCTGCGTTCCCGCAACGCGGGAATCTCAATAGGGAAGACATTCAATCGATAATACAGATCTTCACGAAAACTTTTTTCCTGAATGGCTTGTTCAAGATTACGGTGGGTCGCTGCAATAATGCGCACATCACTATGAATTGTGCGTGTACCACCGACTCGCTCAAATGTTCGCTCTTGAATCACACGTAATAACTTAACTTGCATGGCTAGAGGCATATCACCGATTTCATCAAGAAAAAGAGTGCCTCCTTCTGCAAGTTCAAAACGTCCTTGTCGTGCTGACAAAGCGCCAGTAAACGCTCCTTTTTCATGACCAAACAACTCACTTTCAAGTAATTCAGCTGGAATAGCACCACAATTGACCGGAACAAAAGGCTGATGACGGCGTAACGAGTGATAATGTAAATTTCTCGCAACGACTTCTTTACCTGTTCCTGATTCACCCAAAATTAACACCGTAACATCGCGATCCGCGACCTGCTGAATTAATTGTCGTGTCTGTTGAATTGCCTGACTGTCTCCTGAAAGGCTACGAAATAACTCAACTGAGCGCCGTTGCGACGGTGAGTGTTGTTGATTTAACCCAAGTGTCTGAAGCGTACTGGATAATTCTGAATATGAAAGTGGCCAGGAGATAACTGTGTTGATGTTGTTAGACAAGGTGGTGTTAACAACTCTGTGCTCTGCCGAATGATCAGAAACAAGAACAATCGGTTGACTATATCCTTGCCCGCGAATACCAGTCGTTACTTTTTCAGCAAGCGCATCATTTTCAACAAAAAACGCACACGCTGTTTGTACAGCCTCCTGTTTATCCAAGTTGTCAAAATCAGCAAGTATGACACTGTAACCAAGAAATTCAAGAATGACTTGAATTTTGTTACTGTGGCTGTTTCTTGTTGAGTTAATAAGAACGATTGAAGGCTGCATCTTGAGTTTGTTTTATCCTCTGATAGATAATCTACACATCATTTCAAACCATGCAGCTAAAAAAACAAAACGTCATGTTTAACAGAATGCTATTGAAATATTACCGTTTCTACTAGCTGACACAGCTAGTAGACATTGATTTCGATAGTATGTCAATTTATTGGCGGAACAACGGATTTCCAATCTCTATAACTGTGTAAATTCAAATACAACGAATGTCATGCTATGCTAGGCATCACATGTGGTCGAGGGGACACGATGATGAACTATTACATTAAACAAAAACGAGTCTTATTTACTATATTGGCTTTATTATCATTTTCAAATAATGGCTGGACAGCCAATCTTCACGATTCAGGTGACAGCGCCTGGATATTAACGTCAACAGCACTGGTTTTATTTATGACATTACCGGGACTGGCACTATTTTATGGTGGCTTAGTACGCACCAAAAATGTTCTTTCAGTACTCATGCAATGTTTTTCAATTGCAGCATTCGTATCAATTTTATGGTTTGCATTGGGCTATTCTCTTGCTTTCAGCGAACAGGGTTGCAGTTTTATCGGTGGCATCGACCGCATGTTTCTTGCAAACATAACTAAATCATCACTCAATGGCTCAATCCCTGAATCGGTCTTTGTGATGTTCCAGATGACCTTTGCCATTATTACCCCTGCTTTAATTGTTGGTGGGTTTGCTGAGCGAATGAAGTTTTCAGCGATGTTGTTATTTAGCCTGCTTTGGTTGCTGATCGTTTATGTCCCGACAACACATTGGGTGTGGGGTGGAGGCTGGCTCAGTCAAAT
The DNA here is from genome assembly GCA_011322755.1 of Crenotrichaceae bacterium. Lineage (GTDB taxonomy): Bacteria > Pseudomonadota > Gammaproteobacteria > Methylococcales > DRLZ01 > DRLZ01. The sequence continues at coordinate 5,483 of DRLZ01000360.1, read as the reverse complement.
GGGATTTTATGATTATGCAGGCGGTACTGTCGTCCATATCAATGCTGGAATTGCCGCGTTGGTTGCTGCAATTATGCTGGGTCGGCGCAAAGGATTTGGTTCAACAGCATTAATGCCACATAACCTGACAATGACTGTTTCAGGTGCAGCAATGCTCTGGGTTGGCTGGTTTGGATTTAACGCTGGCTCAGCACTGGCTGCTAATGGAGATGCTGGAATGGCTATGCTGGTGACTCATCTTGGCGCTTCCGGTGGTGTTGTCAGCTGGATGCTGATGGAATGGGTGCGCCACGGCAAACCCAGTGTTTTAGGAGCTGTCACAGGAATGGTCGCCGGATTAGGCACAATTACGCCTGCTTCTGGATATATCGGGCCAGCAGCCGGGCTTGCGATTGGTTTGACCGCCGGCGTTGTTTGTTACTTCGCAACCGCACTTTTGAAACAAAAACTAAAAATCGATGATTCACTTGATGTAATGCCTGTACATGGTGTCGGCGGTATTTTGGGAACACTGAGTGCGGGAGTCTTTGCCAGCGAGTCTTTAGGTGGTTTCGGTTTCGGAGAAGGAAATGTTTCAATGGCTGATCAAGTTGTTGTTCAAATAGCCGGCATTGGTGCCACAATCGCCTGGTGTGCAATATCCACATTCATCATTCTCAAGGTTGTCGGCTTGTTAACAGGTGGCCTACGCGTTACCAATGAACAGGAAGTGCAAGGACTGGATATTGTTAGTCATGATGAAGCAGGATATAACATGTAAATTGTAAGGACGACTTAATTAGCTAGCTAACGGAATTAAATCATGGGGTTTAGGAACTTTTCCTATTGCATAAAGTGGCCTTGATGGTTTTAATCTAACATGCTGCTTTCATTCGTTATACATTCAACGTTAGTTATGTTAATGAAAAAACAGGGGTGGAAAGCAGTTATAACGAACAACAAGGTTTTCCAAAGGAGGTTGTTCGCAAATGCCTGTATGCACTGGCTGCTCAAGTTTAAGGCTCCATAATATGCTAAGCACCAAGATGTATACCCATTAATATCTAAATAAACTGTAATCGAACGATTACAACAGGAGAATAACATGGATATAACTGAACTCGGGGGGCAACTGTCACAGGTTGCCTATGCGCTAGACACATTCTACCTACTTATGATGGGAGCGTTGGTAATGTGGATGGCTGCAGGCTTTTCTATGTTGGAAGCTGGTCTTGTCAGAAGCAAGAACACAGCTGAGATATTAACCAAGAATATTTCATTATTTGCAATAGCAAGTATTATGTATTTGTTAATGGGGTATAACATTATGTACCCTGGTGATGCCGCCGTTAACAGCTGGTGGCCTGGAATCAGTTTTCTGCTTGGTGATGACAATACGACAGCCTCAATAGTTGGTGGTGGCACTGACTCTGCCACTTATTCAAACCTGGCTGATTTTTTCTTCCAGGTGGTTTTTGTCGCAACAGCAATGTCGATTGTATCGGGTGCTGTCGCAGAACGGATGAAACTCTGGGCTTTTCTGGTTTTTGCTGTGGTAATGACTGGCATTATCTATCCAATACAAGGTTATTGGAAATGGGGCGGTGGCTTTCTGGATCAACTTGGATTCCTTGATTTTGCCGGCTCAGGCGTTGTTCATTTGTGTGGAGCGACTGCCGCATTAGCTGGTGTACTTCTACTCGGGGCAAGACTTGGAAAATATGGAAAAAATGGTGAAATCCATCCAATTCCGGGTGCAAATATGCCACTGGCGACACTGGGTACTTTTATTCTGTGGTTAGGCTGGTTTGGTTTTAATGGCGGTTCCGAATTAATCATTTCCAATGTTGAAGAAGCCAATGCTGTTGCGCTGGTTATCGTCAATACCAATATGGCAGCTGCAGGCGGTGTTGTTGCTGCACTGATCACTGCTAAAATCATGTTTGGCAAAGCCGATCTGACAATGGCATTAAACGGAGCATTAGCTGGTCTGGTTGCAATTACAGCAGAACCGCTAACACCCGCGCCACATATAGGCATGTTAATTGGTGCATTTGGTGGTATTCTGGTTGTACTTTCAATTGTGACACTGGACAAACTGCGTATTGATGATCCGGTTGGTGCGATCTCGGTTCATGGTGTCGTTGGCATATGGGGATTGCTGGCAGTTCCTCTCACCAACGAAGAGGCGACATTGGTGAATCAATTAATTGGAATTGTGACTATATTCAGCTTTGTGTTCGTTTTCAGTTTTGTTACCTGGTATGTCATTAAACTGATCATGGGCATTCGGGTTTCCCAGGAGGAAGAATATCAAGGTGTTGATTTCTCCGAATGTGGAATGGAAGCCTACCCAGAATTTGGAACCAAATAATACCAATTCCAGACTGAGTGACTTTTTGGCAATAAGGCTTGGCTGCCTATACCTGGCAGCACTAAGTCGCTCAGTGAAATGATTCCACCAGACATAAATTGAACACAGGAATCTGAATACAGAAAAGAGGACTTATCGTGAAACTGATAACAGCAATAATCAAACCCTTTAAACTGGATGATGTCCGTGAAGCATTATCTGAAATAGGCATGGCTGGCATGACAGCAACTGAAGTCAAGGGCTTCGGTCGCCAGAAAGGTCATACAGAGCTCTATCGTGGCGCTGAGTATGTGGTGGATTTTCTACCCAAAGTCAAACTGGAAATAGCGGTTTCTGATGACCAGGTTGATCGTGCAATTGAAGCAATTATACAGGCTGCCAATACTGGAAAGATTGGTGATGGCAAGATTTTTGTCACATCTGTCGAACAAGTCGTCAGGATCCGAACTGGCGAAATAGGTGATGAGGCTCTTTAAAACAGCACTTCATATTTTCTTCAGACTGAAAAGGCAGACAGGCCTCTGATTTGCCTTTTCTTGTTTCTGAAATTAATCAGAAAATAACGCCATTGTTGACACATCCTGATTCGCTTCAATATTTTTCAGCATCCTGGCTGGATCGTCACCTTTCTGCCATGCTGTAATTCCAAACTGGATACAACAGCCATCTGAAGCAATTGCCCTGTCATTTAACAGCTTGGTGGCCAGTTCTTTTGCCTCTTCCAAGCAGGTCTCCGGCAGAATAATCAATATAGTATTTTCATCAAGCGTGCCCAGACAATCTGCCCAGCGCAAGCGATCCTTTAATTGTTCTGCTACAGCTTTCATCCGCTCTGCTGTATCCGTTTCACACCCTGAAATCGATAACCGCAATAAAGCCAGAGGATTACCATAACGACGACTGCGGGTCACCTGGCTTTCCAGATTCTCGAGAATGACACGTCGATTAAACAATCCGGTATTACTGTCTTTCAAGGAAAACTGTTTAATCTGCTCTCTCAACTCATGTTGTTGGCTGATGTCATGAAAGACATACACCTGTTTTTGTTCGGTTAAACTGACTGCTTCAGGTAATAGATAGATTTGGTTGCCATTCAGTTCAAATGATTCTGTTTCATCAATGTTGCCGAATAATCTGTTTAACCGCTCATCTTCGCTACTTGCTGGCGATATATTAATTAATTGCTCGGCTGAAAATCCACTAAGATCAATGAATTTCTGATTGACCCAGATGATTGTTTCATCTTTAAGAATAACAATGGCTAATGGTAACTTTTGTAAAGTCTCAAAAGCGGTTGATGGATCTAGCAAGTCAGTCATGACGAGTACCCTATCAGGTTGATTGTCAGAGAATTATCAATATGCATGGCACAGATATCAAAGTCTATACAGTTGGCTTTCAACTCAATAAAATGTGAGATGATATGGTTTATGTACAACAAACAGGATCAGATATCCATTAACAGACTTTCAGCAGAATAACAGTCTCAGAAAAAATACTAACATTAGCCCACTGTCAATCGGCTCAGATTCCTCGCATTCTCTGCTTGGCATTATACACAGCCAGACGCACTTGTTCAGGTGCTGTTCCACCAAAATGATTTCGTGAAGCAACCGATCCTTCAACAGTGAGGATAGAAAAAACGTCATCAGTAATGTCTGAGGAAAGTTCTTGTAATTCATGAAGTGTTAAATCCGCTAACCCTCGATTGGAATCGATGGCTATCCTGACAGCTTGACCGACTATCTCATGGGCATCCCGGAATGCGACACCTTTACGTACCAGATAATCTGCCAGATCGGTTGCTGTAGAGAACCCCTGCTGTGCCGCTTGAAACATATTTTCACGGTTCGGCTGCAGATGAGGCATCATGCTCCCGAATGCATGTAGCGAATTAAGTACGGTATCAATTGTATCAAACAAAGGTTCCTTGTCTTCCTGATTATCTTTGTTATAAGCCAGAGGCTGACTTTTCATCAGTGTTAGCAGCGCTATCAGGTGTCCATAAACCCGACCAGTTTTCCCGCGCACCAGTTCAGGCACATCGGGGTTTTTTTTCTGGGGCATAATGGAAGACCCCGTACAAAACGCATCCGGGAGTTCAATGAACCCGAACTGAGTACTCGACCATAATACCAGTTCTTCTGAAAATCGTGATAAATGAGTCATCACCAAACTAGCAGCTGCAGTAAATTCAATTGTAAAATCACGATCGCTGACTGCATCCAGAGAGTTACTGGCAGGATTGTCAAAACCCAGCAACTGGGCGGTAAACTGACGATCAATTGGGTAACTGGTACCTGCCAGAGCAGCAGCGCCCAACGGCATCTGGTTTATCCTCTTGCGACAATCAACAAAGCGTTGCTTGTCACGTTCGAGCATTTCATACCACGCCATCATGTGGTGGCCAAATGTGATCGGCTGAGCCACTTGCAAATGAGTAAAACCCGGCATGATTGTTTCAGCTTCCTGTTCAGCTAAATTCACCAATGCTGTTTCGAGTAACACAATTCTTTCTACAATAAAGTCAAGTTGCTCGCGGACAAACAAGCGCATATCAGTAGCAACCTGATCATTACGGGAGCGCCCGGTGTGTAAACGTTTACCGGCTTCACCAATGCGATCAACAAGACGCGCTTCAATGTTCATATGAACATCTTCCAGGGCAATTGACCAGTTAAAATCGTCGCGGAGTATTTCTGCGCGGATTTCTTCCAGACCATTAACAATCGCATCAACATCCTGCTGAGACAAAATGCCAATTGTGTGCAACATACGTGCATGTGCAATTGAGCCGTCAATATCATGCCCTGCAAGGCGCTGGTCGAAGCTGACAGATGCAGTAAAACTTTCTACAAATTCATCAGTTGGTTCAGTAAATCGACCACCCCAAGGCTTATCAGGTGTTGCAACCGTCGTTGTCATTGTATTAATACGCAGAAGAAAAGAATGAAATGGGTGATTATTATACTCTGGGTGAGAGCGTTGCAGAAATTTTTATATTTTTTCAGCCCGATTGATTGATGCATCATAACGCCGTTATTGTTGATTGCAGGCATATTCATTGTTTCCGGAGATTGACTCAATTATCGGCACATCGGTGTCGATTGATACGAGAGAGTATTCAATT
>DRLZ01000359.1 GCA_011322755.1 Crenotrichaceae bacterium | reverse complement strand
GTGATCGAATTGGACTGTTTCAGGCTACGCTGGAAATTAGAATTCAGTTCATAGTGGACAAGGCTTCATCTCGTTCTATGAATTCAGATCTGATAATATTACTCCATGGAACAAGCAATTTCACAGCTAATCAATCTTGGCGAAGTTAAACCTAGAGATGAATGGTTAGATTATCTTCAATTTGGTCTGAATCAAAACGATGTGCCCGAGTTAATAAAAATCATTGAAGACTTGCGTCATAACTGGGCTGCGTTACACGCCTGGCGTGCGCTTGGTCAGATCGGCAATCCACAGGCGATACAGCCTCTGCTCAATCAATTCAGTAAACTCTGTGATGATGACTGGGCAATTTCAGAGCTATGTATCGTGATGGGCATGATCGGTCAACCGGCAATTGAAGCGCTTGGCAACTACCTGAAAGACAAACGGCGCAAGGAATATGCACGAATCATGGCATCTGATAGCCTTGCGCAAATTGTTGTTCATCACCCAGAAACAAGAGATACCGTACTCGATGTGTATCATAGCTACCTGTCAAACCCGGATCACTCAGCAGTTGATTTGAATGGATTATTAATTAGCCAGTTGATAGATTTAAAAACTACTGAGCTGATTGATGAAATCAGTGCGCTTTTTCAAGCTAACGCGGTTGACATACAAATTTGTGGTGATTTCGAAGATGTGCAAATCGCAATGGGACTTTTACAACAACGCAAAACACCCAAACCAGATTATCGCAGCACGGGAATGAAAAAACTGGCTGAAACCATGCAAATGCTTGAAAAGAATAAAGCGGATGATGGCATTCCTGGAAACTATCAGCGCATTGATCATTACCTTGATCGATATGGTAGTGACGAATCAATTTTGTGCATTTCCGAACTGGACGGTTATTTTTCTGCCATTGTCTGTGCACCCGAAATGATTCTGCCATCACAGTGGATGCTGGGTATCTGGGGTGGCGAGGAATTTTCACCTGAATGGGAGAGCGTGCAGCACGCACAAGAGTTCAACAGTCTGATACTGAACCACTATAACGAAGTACTCCAATCCTTTCAAAACGACTTTTTTTCACCACTCTACCTGGAGGGTCAGTTTGAAGGGAAAACCACGATGATAGTCGATGAATGGTGTACAGGATTTTGGCGTGGCTATCTGCTCTGGCTGGATGAGGAGAACAAAAACGACCCGGTCACACAATCTGCTGTGCATACCATCTACCCATTTGCCACTGAAAAAGGTTTTGAGATCCTGGAAATTCTGTCGAAAAACGAAATTATATCCTTGCAAAAGCAAATAGAACCTGCCGTAATAAAACTGTACCAACGGAATAACGCTAGCTATTTGCAATCCCTGAAAAAAACAGAAACCTTTAAACGCAACCAGCCCAAAGTTGGTCGTAACGAACCTTGTCCCTGCGGTAGCGGTAAAAAATACAAAAAATGCTGTTTACATTGAACCGGAATCCTCGCCACTTTCTACAAATTGCATTAGCTTTGAAAATCATGGACATTGAGCAATTCCACAGCTAAAACATACCTTTTGTACTTAACCTGGATAACTGGATATAATTACACCGATCTCTTGATATATTTCTACTCATGGTTGCTTCTCGTCCCGCATATAGCCAGGTAAACGAACCAAGGGTTTTCCTTGTTACCGGAGCGACTGGTGCAATTGGAAAAGCCATCGCCAGGCAATTGGCTGACATTGACAATTCCCGGGTGGTACTGGTTTGTCGCAACCAACAAAAGGCAGAACGGGTTATTAATGACATTATCCAATCAAGCCAAAATCCAAATGTTTGTTATATCCTTGCTGATATAAGCCGGCACCCCGAGATAAAGAAACTGGCAGCGCAATGGAGCGGTCCATTACATGTGTTAATCAATAATGCAGCTGTCACCCCGCCAACAAGACAGGAAACGCCAGAAAGCATTGAGTTGCAGTTTGCTACCAATGTTTTGGGCTACTTCAGGTTGGTGAATGAACTGAGCGGTATTCTAAAAGCCTCTGCCCCGGCGCGTGTCATTAACGTCGCCAGCTACTGGGCTGGCGGTCTGGATATCAACGATCTGGAGTTCAAACGTAGGCGTTATAACAATGACAAGGCTTATCGCCAATCCAAACAAGCAAATCGTATGCTCAGTATCGCATTCGCTGATAAACTGTACCCCGATATCACCGTCAATGCCTGCCACCCGGGCGATGTCAATTCCAGGTTAAGCAACGACCTGGGATTTGGCGGCCACGAGACACCGGATCAAGGCGCAGATACACCGGTCTGGTTAGCAACAGACAACGTAGGCCGGGAAAAAACCGGATGCTATTTCGAACATCGGCGCGAAGTGACTTGCCCGTTCAGTCTAGATAAGCAGGCAGTTGAAAACCTTTATAATGCATGTGTTAGCTATGCGTAAATAGTTTCAGCTGATTCCAGGCATGCTAGTTTAAGACTTCCACCAGTTTTGGGGATCCCTTCTTGCTTTTAATAGGTGTTTCTTGAGAATAGAGCGATGACAAAGTGACGCAATGTTATCGGTTAGTTTGAATTCCAAAACCCATCGCATTAACCATTTGAGCGAAGCTCGATTGAATCATCACGGAAAACTTATACGATTGACTGATCTTCTATTATTCGAGTCTGTTTCCATTAAAATTTTCAAAAAGAAATGTTCGTTGCTGGTTGATGAGCACATGTATCTGGCTGACGTACATAACTCATCTTTGCCTTGTCTTGTACTTTCACTTATGCGGCATTTTGCCTCCAAATAGAATGCATATATAGTTTACACTATGAGCAATAAATTGACATTTCTATTTGATAAGGATAGTCTGGATCTTCCGTTACTCAAATTGATAAATATCAATATTCATCGGAGGAACCATGTCGATGACACTGGCTGATACTCAGGTAAAAGCTGCGCTGGATGCTCTGGAATCAGAGCAGGCCTGTTTGCTTGAGAAAGTCGAAATGCTGATGGAAATGGCGATGGGTTTGCAGCTTAAGCCGAAAAGTCCTGAGCAGCTTTTTGATGCTGTTGCGCTTTATGACCGCGCCTTGCAGCTTTGTCCCGAGGATGAACCATTGCTGGCTGCCCGTATTCAAGCGCGCAAGGGAACTGCCTTGCAGTCAATTCCGGGTGATGATGCGGACTATTTGCATCAGGCCAGAGCTGCGCTGGAAACAGCGCTGGTTGAAATCAGTGCGTCTGGCAGCGCCGAAGAAGTTGCTGAAATCGAGTTGAATCTGGGTCTGGTCATCCAGAATCTGGCAGGGACGCATCAAGCGCCGATTACCGATTGTATTGCCGCCTATCAACGCTCACTGCGTATTTTCACTCATGATCGATATCCGGCTGAATACGCGATTCTGCACAATAATCTGGCGACAGCATTTCTTTCCATTCCAATGAGTGACGAGCGTGGCAAGATGCGCGAGGCGTTAGCTGTGCAGTCGTTTGAACAAGCCTTGAAAGTAGTTAGTCTGGTGGATCAGCCCTCTGAGTATGCGATGTTGCAGAATAATCTTGGCAATGCCTTGCAATACGTATCCAGCAGCCATGCTGTGGAGAACAATTTGCGCGCGCTGGTTGCCTATGATGAAGCTCTGAAAGTACGCAATCCACAAGACACCCCACTGGAGTACGCCAATACCATTTCCAACAAGGCCAATTGTCTGCTCAACCTGCCAGATGATCCGGTCGACCCTGACGTGGGTAATCGAGACAATTTACTGAAGGCAAGAGATTATTATCGGCAAGCGTTGGATATTTTTCAGCAGTTTGGCGACAGCGCGAAAGCGCAAATGATCCAGCAGACGCTTGCTGAGATTGATCAGGATCTGGGCACAGGAAAAGCAGGCTCACGCGATGGCAAGGGATTCGGAGCATCAAGAGTGTAAATCCAGACGATAGAACAGCAAAACCGGTTAACTGAAGGAGGCACAGTGGAAACGATTACATTGGGTACATTTATTTTGGCGATTCTGGCTGCGGTTGTTGCCGGGCTGGTTGGCGGAGCGATCGGCGGCGTAGTGGTCGGCGGAGAAGATTTAGGCAAGGAGCTGGCAGCCATGCTGGGCAGTTTTTATGGGGTGATTGCTGCCGTTCCCGGGGTGATTGCCGGATTGCTTTTGCTGGCAATGTTTTGATAACGGGGTAAACACTATGTTTGAAATGCTCAAGGATTCAATCCTGCTGTTTTTGAAAGGCAAACTGTTCCAGAATCCCAAAAAGGCTTACACGCAGATTGCCATTGGCGCTGGCGTTACTCTAGTGGTTTTCCTGATTGTTGCGTCAATCAGTTCGGTGCTATGGGGAGCGATACTTGCCGGATTGGTTGGCGGCGCGATTCAGCCGCGCTTGTTTCGTGACCTGAAATACGCTTGAATAAAGGTTAAACCCGGTGAGCTCGCCTGCCAGCAAAATCAATCCTGTGGAACTGGATTCTTTACTGCGTGATATCGCCCATCTCGAGGAAATTGTATCAGAGTGGGATGAACAGAAACGTGGTACGGTGGAAGCGTTAAAACGCGCGATTGATGATTTGAATCGGGAGGCATTAAGCCGCCTGATCCGTGCACTCAAAGCAAGTCCTGCCACTCAGGATGCCTTACGCGATGCAGTGTCTGACCAGGTTGTTTATGCTGTCATGCGCTATCACCAGCTTATCAAACCATCGCTCGATGAACGCATTGAAAACGCTCTGGAATCGGTACGTCCATTTCTGAAAAGTCATGGCGGTGATGTGGAGCTGGTGCAAGTTGTTGCTCCTGATCAGGTGACGATCCGTCTGGTTGGCGCTTGTGATGGCTGCCCGGCGTCAGCACTTACGCTGACCGAAGGAGTGGAAAAAGCCATCAGGGAATATTGCCCTGAGATTACCCGGATCATCAAAGCCAAAGGTGGCGCTTCTGTCAGAGCTGGTGCCAGTTCAGGAACGGATTCAACAGAGAGTACGGTTGTGCATTTTATCAGTCCGTTTGCCCGTGATACTGACTGTGGCTGGATTGATGCGACCGGACTGGATGAAATACCGGAAGCGGGTATCATGCCGCTGGATCTGGCAGGTCAATCCATTTTGCTGAGCCGCCGTGGCGATCGGGTGACTTGTTTCCAGAATGCTTGCGCTCATCTTGGTATGCCACTGGATATGGGAATTGTGCGTGACGGCATTCTGGTCTGTCCGCACCACGGTTTTGAGTACGCGCTGGATTCTGGTGAGTGCCTGACCGCGCCTGAAGTGCAACTACAAGTGCATGCTGTGCGCGTGGTTGGCAAGCGTGTAGAGGTGCGTTTCTCATGAGCATCGAGCGGGTCAGTCTTCGCGTTAGCCCGGACCCGACACTGCGAGTACCCGAGGCTGAAATTATTGCTTTGAAAGCATTGCTTGATCCTGTCGGACCGCAGGTGATTCTTAGTGGTCAGCGTGAATCACAATTTGCGCCCGAGGCGATTGCGCCAGCAGCCAATACCTTGTTTGGACCGCGTGGAACTTGTCTGGTCAGGGAGAATGGACCGCTATGGATCTGTGATACAGGCCATCATCGTCTTCTTGGCTGGAAAATCTGCCCTGGCTCTGACAATATCCCGGCAGACTGGGTGATCGGTCAGCCTGAATTCAGCTCTGAAGGGCGTAATGCCAAAGGGAATCCAGGCTCTGCCACATTGAATGTGCCAACAGGAATCAGCTCAGATGGTCAACATCTGGTGGTTGCCGATGCCTGGAATCACAGGGTGTTAATATGGAACGCATTGCCTGAAGCACATAACCTGCCAGCCGATGTTGTGCTCGGCCAAGCTGATTTTTTCCAGGTCGAGTCTAATCGCGGCAAGCAATCCACCACCACGGCAGCCAGTTTCCACTGGCCTTATGGGGTGTTGGTCGCAGATGGCAAGCTGATGGTCGCTGATTCCGAAAATCGCCGTGTGTTGATCTGGCATTCGGTACCAACGCAATCAGGCCAGCCCGCCGATGTGGTTCTGGGACAGCCTGATTTTACTCAGCGCAACGAGAACGCAGGCGGTCAGCCTTCAGCAATGAGCATGCGCTGGCCTCATGCCATCGCAATCTGGCAAGGACGATTGTGCGTTGCAGACGCGGGTAATAACCGTGTAATGATATGGAACTGCATTCCTGAGCAAAACGGCGTGCCGTGTGATTTCGTCCTCGGGCAGATGGATGCACATCTCGTTGATCATAACCAGTCTTTGTACTGGCCACGTGCCAATACCTTCAACATGCCGTATGGAATCAGTACGGCAAATGATTGGCTGCTGGTTGCCGATACCGCCAATTCCAGACTGCTTGGCTGGCACATTGATAAACTACAAACCGGAGCTGATGCGACGGCATTGACAGGTCAATTGACTTTCCATGACAAAGGCGACAATCGCTGGCAGCCTCAGGTCGCTGACAGTTTATGCTGGCCTTATGGGTTACAGGTCTGTGGCGATCTGGCTGTTGTCGCCGATTCCGGCAATAATCGCGTGCTGTTGTGGAGGCTGGGGCTATGATGCAGGTAGCCGGACAAACAGTCTCGGTACAGACTATTTCGATTCACGGTGAACAAATTCGCGTGCGTGGACTGGTGCAAGGCGTTGGTTTCCGTCCCACGGTGTGGCGGCTTGCCAGTCAGCATCAATTGACAGGTCAGGTCAGTAATGATGGCGAAGGCGTATTGATTCAGGTCTGGGGCTATCAAGAGCAGATCGAGAATTTTCTAGTCGCGCTTGTAACAGAGCGTCCACCACTTGCCAGAATTGATTCGATTGAACGTGATGATCTGGGCAGTGATTTGCAGATACCGGAGCATTTTCAGATTGCTGCCAGCCACCAGCAGGTTAATAATACCAGCATTGCCCCCGATGCCGCTGTCTGTCCAGCGTGTCTGGATGATAGCCTGAATCCATTCAGTCGCCGCTATCGTTACCCGCTAACCAATTGCACGCATTGTGGTCCGCGTTTGTCGATTATCCACAAAATCCCCTACGATCGCAGTAATACCAGCATGGCTGCATTTGAGCTGTGCGATGATTGCAGGGAAGAATATCACCATCCGACAGATCGGCGTTTCCATGCCCAGCCCAATGCCTGTCATCGTTGCGGCCCAAAAACATGGTTGGAACGCTGTGATGGCAGGGTATTTTCTCTGGAAACATTAACCCAGCTGGATGATGTGGATGCGACTTGCACGTTGCTCCAACAAGGCGAGATTATCGCGATTAAAGGTATTGGCGGCTTTCATTTGGCCTGCGATGCAACCAATGACGATGCTGTTCAACGCTTGCGAGAACGCAAGAACCGTTATACCAAACCGTTTGCGTTAATGGCGCGGGATGTTGATGTGATTCGCCAGTATTGTCATCTCAGTGAGTTGGAACAAAGCGTATTGAGCAGCGCTGAAGCGCCGATTGTCTTACTCGAAGCGAATGGCGAAACAGTGGTTTCTCCTGCAATTGCGCCACGCCAACGGAGCATCGGTTTTATGTTGCCGTATACACCGTTGCACCACCTGATTCTACGCAGGATGCAGCGGCCAATTGTACTGACCTCAGGTAATCTGTCCGAGGAGCCACAATGTATTGATAATGATGATGCCAGACAGCGGTTGAAAAACATTGCCGATTACCTGTTGTTGCATGACCGTGATATCGTCCATCGTGTTGATGATTCAGTGCTGCGTATTATGGCAGGCCAGCCACAACTGCTGCGTCGGGCAAGAGGTTACGCGCCTGTTCCCATGCCATTGCCAAAGGGGCTTGAGCAAGCGCCTGAGTTACTGGCGCTTGGTAGCGAGCTGAAAAATACCTTTTGCTTGCTGAAAAACGCTCAGGCGATTGTTTCCCAGCATATTGGTGATCTGGAAGACGCGAAAACCTACGCGGATTACCGGGTTCAACTTGAACACTATGCCGGACTTTTCGACCATCAGCCAGAGCATCTGGTTATCGATCAGCATCCAGAGTATCTATCCAGTAAACTCGGGATCGAGTGGGCGCAGCGAACCAATATTGGGTTATCAAGCGTACAACATCACCACGCTCATATTGCAGCGTGTCTGGCTGAAAACAACATTTCACTGGATCACAGTCCAGTCCTGGGTGTCGCTCTCGATGGTCTGGGCTATGGCGAAGATGGCGCTCTCTGGGGCGGTGAATTCCTGCTGGCTGATTATGCCGGATTTGAACGCTTAGGCACATTCAAACCCGTTGCCATGCTTGGCGGCGCGCAGGCAATGCGGGAACCGTGGCGCAATACGCTGGCACATCTGCTTGCGGAGATGGGCTGGCCAGCCTATCGTATCAACTATGAATCACTTGAGTTGACGCGGTTTCTTGACGATCAACCACTGGAAACATTTCAGACCATGCTCAAAAACGGTATTAACAGTCCGCTTGCCAGCTCATGTGGCCGATTGTTTGATGCGGTTGCTGCGGCGATTGGTCTTTGCCGGGAGCATGTTCAGTATGAAGGTCAGGCGGCAATGGAGCTGGAAAGTTGCGTTGATATGAAGAGTCTGGACAATGAAGATGACGCACTTGCTTACCCATTTGCTATCCCTCGTCTGAACGGCAACGGACTGCCCTACATCGAACCCTTGTCGATGTGGCAAGCTGTGCTGGGCGACCTAATTTTGCAGACACCGCGTGGGGTGATTGCGGCCAGGTTCCATAAGGGACTGGCAAAAGCAATTGTTACTATGGTGGACAGATTGTGTACACGAAATGAACAACGCTTTGTGGACACAGTTGCTTTGTCTGGCGGGGTTTTTCAGAACAAAATTCTGCTTGAACAGGTAAAACAACGGCTTGAGATGAAAGACTTTCAGGTATTGACCCACCATCATCTGCCAGCAAATGATGGTGGATTGTCGCTTGGTCAGGCGGTTGTTGCCGCAGCCAGAACCCTGCAAAGCGTAAAGAATCAGGAGAATTGAGATGTGTCTGGGTATCCCGGGAAAAATAGTCGAAATTACCAGTGTTGAAAACAAACTGGCTAAGGTGGATGTGTCGGGCATCAAGCGCGAAGTCAATCTGGCCTGTATTGTCAATGATGAGCATCCGGTTGAATCTTGCATTGGGGATTGGGTGCTAGTACATGTGGGTTTTGCCATGAGCCGTATCGACGAAGAGGAAGCAGCCAAAACCCTTGCGTTGCTGAGCGAACTCGGCGAAGCACAACAGGAACTGGAAGCCATGCAACTGGATTCATCGGCTTGACGGTGCAGATCAATACCATGTCTGATACAGATCGCCAATTGCAGCAGCTTTACCCATTTCTGCACGGTGGCGTGAAAGAGACGGCGACAGAGCAAGTGGCGTTACTGGAATCAGTCCAGCAAAAAGCCGCTCACAGCGTTGAGGTCAAACAGGAATTTTTTGCTGAAAACGCGCAGCAAGTGATCGAGGTTGCCCGGGCAATCGCTGAAGTCTACCGTAACAATGGACGCTTGTTTACCATGGGAAACGGTGGTTCCAGTTGTGACGCGGCGCACGTGGCAGTTGAGTTTCTGCATCCGGTAACCGCCGGTCGTCCAGCCTTGAGCGCTGTCAATCTGGTTGCCGATACTGCGGTGATGACAGCGGTTGGTAATGATGTCGGGTTTCAGCATATCTACGTGCGCCAGCTGATTGCACAGGCGCGCGAGGGCGATGGTTTGATCGGTATCTCTACCAGCGGTAATTCCGATAATCTGATCGAAGCGTTTCACACCGCCAGCAACATCGGCATGTTGACGATTGGCTTGTCCGGCAATGATGGCGGCGCGATGAAAAGCTGTGACAGTATTGATTACTGTCTGACTGTTCCGACTGACAGTATCCACCGTATCCAGGAAACCCATGTGGCGATCTACCATATTCTCTGGGATCTGGTACACACCTTGTTGGCAGATAGTCGCGGAGGGCTTGGCTGATGAAATATGTTGATGAATTCAGGGATCCGCACAAGGCGAAATTGCTGATTAGCGAAATCCAGCGCCTGCTTGATCAAATCGAACGGGCAAAACAACGCCCATTGCAGCTGATGGAAGTCTGCGGTGGTCATACCCATACCATTTTCAGATACGGTATTGAAAAAATGTTGCCGGAAGCACTCGAGCTGGTGCATGGACCGGGTTGTCCGGTATGCGTGTTACCGATTGGACGGGTAGATGATTGCGTAGCGCTGGCTGAACATCCGCATGTTATTTTCACCACGTTTGGCGACGCCATGCGGGTGCCGGGCTCAAAGAAAAGCCTGTTGCAGGCCAAAGCTGGAGGCGCTGATGTACGCATGGTCTATTCACCACTGGATGCACTGCAGCTGGCCCGAACCAATCCAGCCAAAGAAGTGATCTTTTTCGGGCTTGGATTTGAAACCACCATGCCAAGTACCGCCTTGACGATATTGCAGGCAAAGCGTGAAGGTATTACAAATTTTTCACTATTTTGCAATCACATCACCATTATCCCCACAGTCAAAGCGATTCTGGACTCGCCTGATCTGCGCCTGGACGGCTTTTTGGGGCCGGGGCATGTGAGCATGGTGATCGGCAACAAACCGTATGAATTTATCGCCAGACATTATCACAAACCGATTGTTGTGGCTGGATTTGAACCACTGGATATTTTGCAATCCATCTGGATGATATTGAAGCAAATTCAGCAAGGACGCTGTGAAGTCGAGAACCAGTATCAGCGTATTGTTCCAGAGCAAGGTAATTCACAGGCGCTATCTGCAGTGAGCGAAGTATTCGAGTTACGTGAATTCTTTGAATGGCGTGGACTTGGTTCCATCGACCATTCAGGAGTGAGAATTCGTCAAGCATATCGCGACTATGACGCAGAAAAAAAGTTTTCAGTTCCCAACCTGAAAATTGCCGATCCAAAATCCTGCCAGTGCGGAGAAGTGTTGAAAGGTGTTATCAAGCCATTGCAGTGCAAGGTGTTCGGAACTACGTGTACGCCTGAAACGCCGCTGGGTGCGTTAATGGTATCATCAGAAGGCGCTTGCGCTGCTTATTATCGCTATGGCCGTATCGAATCCATGCCAGAATCAGCGCCAGAACCGGCACCTGATCCCCAACCAGCAGACGAGGCAGTGATCTGATGAACGCAGTGTGCCAGCAGATGCCAGCCCGGGTTCGTCGCAAACTAAACAGCAAGACCATCACGCTAGCGCATGGCAGCGGCGGCAAGGCAATGCGCGATTTAATCGATGATGTGTTTATATCCACGTTTGATAATTCACAACTGGATACACTGGAAGATCAAGCTCGCTTTGATCTTGCTGCGTTCAACGCGCTTGGTAATCGTCTGGCAATGACGACTGACTCGTATGTGGTCGATCCGCTGTTTTTTCCGGGAGGCGATATTGGTACGCTTGCAGTCAATGGCACTGTCAACGATCTGGCTGTCAGTGGCGCCAAACCACTGTATCTTACCTGTGCGGTGATTATAGAAGAAGGGCTGGATGTAGACGTGTTGCGCAAGGTCGCATTATCCATGCAACAAGCTGCCAATACGGCAGGTGTACAAATCGTCACGGGTGATACCAAGGTCGTGCCACGTGGAGCGGCGGATAAACTGTTTATCAACACGGCAGGCATCGGCATGATTGCGGAAGGCGTGGAGATTCACGCTGACAATGCCAGACCGGGTGATGCTATCATTATCAACGGTTTTGTTGGCGATCATGGTGCCGCGATTGCTGACGCGCGTGGCGAGCTGGCGCTGGAAAGTTCGGTACAAAGTGATTGTCAGGCTTTAAACGGATTGATTACTGTGATGCTGGATACCTGCCCCAATATCCACAGTATCCGTGATGCCACCCGGGGTGGTATCGCCACCGTATTGAATGAATTTGCTGAAAGCAGTTGTACTTGCATGTATCTCGATGAATCTGCAATTCCGGTCAGGCAAGAGGTGCGTGGATTGTGTGAAATTCTTGGTCTGGATCCATTGTATCTGGCCAATGAAGGCAAGCTGATTGCAATTGTTCCGGCTGAGCATGCAATAACTGTGGTTAACGCGATGAACAATCATCCGGCAGGTGAGCATGCGGCGATCATCGGCGAGGTTCGTGAGAACCCTGATAATACAGTCATTCTGCAAACCCGTTTTGGTGGCGCCCGGATTGTTGATATGCTGGTCGGTGAACAGCTGCCCAGAATTTGTTGACGCTGGCTGTCTTGAATAAAGAATCAGGAACCAGGCAATGCATGAACTCGGTATCACCCGCAATATTATCGCGATTGTCAGTGAACAAGCCAATGCCGGCAAGGTGATTCGGGTAACGCTTGAAATCGGTAAATTATCGGCAATCATGCCGGATGCGATCCGGTTCTGCTTTGACATTGTCGCCAGGGATACGATTGTAGATGGTGCGACGCTGGAAATCAGGGAAATTCCCGGTCTTGGGCGATGCAGAGAATGCCGGAAGGAAATGAGACTGGAACAATTATTTGCTCGCTGCGAATGTGGTTCAAACAAGATTGACTGCATCGCAGGCGAAGAACTCAAAATCAAGGAAATCGAGGTGAACTGATGTGTACAACTTGCGGTTGCTCGGATAATACAAAAGCAACAGTGACCAATCTTGCCACTGGCGAGACGGTTGCTGTTGATGAACATCATCAACATGACCATGCACATCATCACACGCATCGTCACGATGGACATCACCATCACCATGATGATGCACAGAGTCATGACCATTCCCACCATCATGAGCACGGTACGACAATCAATCTGGAACAGGAAATTCTGGCAAAAAACAACCTGATTGCCGAACGTAACCGTGGCTGGTTTGAGGGAAGAAATATACTTGCACTAAATCTGGTTAGTTCACCCGGCGCAGGCAAAACTACCTTGCTGGAGCGTACAATCCACGACTTGCACGGCAAGCTCGCCGTGTCAGTCATCGAAGGTGATCAGGAGACCATCAACGATGCGCAACGCATCAAAGCCACTGGTTGCAAGGTTGTACAGATCAATACCGGAACCGGCTGTCACCTCGAAGCGGACATGCTCGCCAGAGGCCTGAAACAGCTACAGCCTCCTGTTGACTCGGTGGTGATGATTGAGAACGTTGGCAATCTGGTGTGTCCTGCGCTGTTTGATCTGGGCGAAAAGTCCAAGGTAGTGATTCTTTCAGTTACTGAGGGAGAAGACAAACCGATTAAATATCCACACATGTTTCGTGCGTCTGATGTGATGATTATCAACAAGATTGATCTGTTACCCTATGTGGAATTTAATATCGATCAATGCATCGAACATGCGCGTTCGGTGAATCCTGACATCAAGATTTTTCAACTCTCGGCAACCAAAGGCGATGGACTTGACAACTGGTACAACTGGTTAACAAACACAGTTAAGATCAACGGAGAATCAGTGGCAGCCTTGTGAGCGTATTTTTACTGTTCGGCTTTCTGCTTGGTCTCCGCCATGCGCTGGAAGCAGATCATCTCGCAGCAGTCGCGACACTGGCAACGCGCAGCAAGTCGCTGGCGCACACGGTTAAACTGGGTGCAGTGTGGGGACTCGGGCATACCATCGCGCTGTCAGTCTTTGGCTCGATGATTCTGATGATGGACACCATTGTCCCCGATCAATTCGCCCGTGCGCTTGAAGCTGCAGTCGGCTTGATGCTGGTCATTCTTGGTATTGACGTTCTGCGCCGTCTGTACAGGGAACGTATCCACTTTCATATTCACCGTCACCCGTCCGGAC
>DRLZ01000358.1 GCA_011322755.1 Crenotrichaceae bacterium | reverse complement strand
TGATTACGCCAGGCCAGCCCGCCAATGACAATCAGCTCTCCAATGATAAAGATCCCCAGAATAACACTGACGATGAGAACGGGGCGGATTAACAGATTACGCATTGAATTGATGAATCCGGGGCAGATTTAAAACGTCTAATCTTGAAGAAAGCTCACAATCAGCATGCAAGCAGCACATTCTGAATCAGAGGCACTGGCTGCGTCAGATCAGGGTAGCGAAACCGGTCGGGTAAACACATAATCATCTTTTTTGACTGTTGTGTGGCAGCTATAACACGCGTTGGCGAAATTTGCATCCTTGCCGTAAGGTGTTGCTTTGTCGCCTACCCAGCGAGCATAACCCCAGCCGCCTGTTTTTCGATACGTGACAGCGTCTTTGAGCATGAATTCAATATGAGACAATGCTCCGGGAACTGTTGCCTCTGCCCAGTCAGGATGCTGGCTGTCTTTCCACACCAGTTTGCCGAGAATGCTCCCCTTTGGCCAGGGATTGGTCTTGCCTGATTGCGCGGCGGTAACAGCGATATCATTGCCGACAATAACCCGCAAGCTGTTGTTGTCGGTGCGGTGTGAAGTGCCGATTACTTTCCAGTCCTGATAATCTTTAGGTAGCCGGATCCCATTGGCGGTCGGTGCAACGGATTTGTTAGCGGCATATGTAAGACCACTGATTGCGAATAGGGTAAAAAATAGCCAGCTGGCTGGTTGTTTGATCATCGGGTACTCCTGTTGGTTATTTCCCTTTTCCTTTCATTAGACCTAACAAGGCTTTGAGCAAGGTTTCAGGGGTTGGCGGACAACCGGGTATCGTCATATCCACGGGAATAACATTGGCAACTGCACCACAACTGGCATAGGAACCCCCGAATTCACCGCCGCAAACAGCGCAATCACCCACAGCAACCACCCATTTGGGACTCGGAGTTGCTTCATAGGTGCGCAACAATGCTGTTTGCATGTGTCTGGATACCGGCCCTGTGACTAACAATACATCGGCATGGCGAGGTGATGCAACAAAATGTATACCATAGCGCTCTGCATCGTACAATGGATTGTTCATGGCGTGGATTTCCAGCTCACAGCCGTTACAGGAACCAGCATCCACTTCGCGAATCGCCAGACTGCCTGAAAAGTGCTTGTCGATATGGCGTTTGATTTCAATCCCGAGTGTTTCCAGCTCTGCACTATCCGGTGTTTTGATCCGTTCTGTGACGATCCCTGTTTTAAAGGTTTTGGCGAAAAGTCTTAGCATTGATTCATCCTATAAGTCGTGTCCGGAATACGAGCCATTGACTGATTTATTACACACCGGAAAATCAGGTACGATGTTGTTGAGTACGATTTTTTCCAGAGCGAGCCAGTTGAAAGTACTGGGATCTCTGGGATAAAAACGTGTGATGGTGTTATTGTCTGCAAAACGCACATAACTGATAATTTCACCGCGCCATCCCTCAACCATGCCCAATCCCTCACTGTTTCCGGCAGGGGTTTGCCAGGCTGTGACGATATCGCCTTCTGGTAATTGTTGACACATCTGGGCAATCAGTCTGATTGATGCAAACACCTCTTTGATTCTCACCCAGACCCGGGAAGCAACATCGCCTTGCTCTTCTACAACCACTTTTGTGTTGATCTGGTCATATGGTGCATAAGGCGTATCGCGTCGCACATCAAAATCCTGACCACTTGCTCTACCGACATAACCTAGCGCGCCAAAGTCGGTTGCCGTTTTCACACTGAGAAAACCGGCTGTGAACAAACGGTCTTCAAGCGAAGAATTCAGATCCAGGGCAGGAATAATTTCGTCAAGTTCAGACCTGAGTTCAGCAAGCTCCTGTTCCATGCTTGCAATCTGCTCATTGCTTAAATCCTGTTTGACGCCACCGGGAACCAGACAATCCATTAACAGCCGATGCCCGAACATGTTCATCTGGTTGCGCTGCCACTGCTCGCGCAAACGGGTAAACTGCATTTGTGCAAAGGCAAAGCCGACATCATTGCAAATCGCACCGACATCACCGAGGTGATTGGCAATACGTTCGCGCTCACATAAAATACCGCGAATAAACGCAGCGCGTGGGGGAATGTTAATACCAGCCGCTTGCTCCATGGCGCGGCATGCTGCCCAGCTGTGCGCGACTGTGGTATCGCCTGAAATACGTCCGGCAAGACGCAGCAATTGTTCAGGAGTGCGTCCTTCGGCAAGCTTCTCGATGCCTTTATGCACATAGGCCAGGCGTTCTTCCAGATTCAGGACAGTTTCACCAACTGCCTGAAAACGGAAATGCCCCGGTTCAATAATCCCGGCATGCACAGGGCCGACTGGAATTTCGTAAACACCGGTTCCTTTGGCTCTTAAAAACTGGTAGTCGGTATCTGATGGTGAAACATCTTCTGGCTGACCTTGCAGGGGAAAATCCTTGCGTAACGGATAACGATTTTTTGGCCAGGCCTGATGTTTAATCCAGCGTCTGGAGTCTGGGTGGTCGGTAAAATCAATCCCAAACATATCCTGGGTGTGTCGTTCACAGCGGCTTGCTCCGGTATAAACCATTGCCTGCGACGGCAATTGTGGTTTTTTGCCGTTTAATGTGGTTCGCAACCAGATATATTCACCCTGCTTTGCAAAACAGCTGTTGACCAGAAAGGTTTTTGCTTGTTGTTCTGCCCAGCCAGCCGCCCAGCGCCAGTCCAGTTTGTGTGCAAGTTCAGCAAAAGTCCGCCAGTGATCGGCCTCGATTAACCATTGTGGAACAGCACCTTGTTTTTTTTCAATCTGAATCGTTGCAGTTTCCAGCTCACTGAGCAAGGCATTGCTCCAGTCTGTTGTTGTTTCCGCTATCGTTGCACTCATAATGGCGCACTCCCTGAAATTAGCGTTGTTGCCTGATTAAACCAGTCAGCCAGAAAGCCAGGGATCGCCAGACCCAGCCATAACACCAAAGCCAGATGAATGAAAACAGGCAGTAAGTTGGCTTTTATCGCTTGTTGTTGCTCAGGACGTTCGCCATAAACCATGGGCTGTATATTTCTGAACAGCCCGGCAAAGGCGATACCAATCCCTAATAACAGAAACGGAGTCAACCACGGATAGCTTTGCATGGTTGCAAGCAATACCAGAAACTCGCTGGTGAACACACCAAACGGTGGAAAACCCGCAATTGCCAGGGTTCCGATTAACAATCCCCAGCCAACCGTTGGCTGAGTTTTAATCAAGCCACGTATTTTATCGATATTCTGGGTGCCAGCGATTTGAGCGGCATGACCGACAGTAACAAAAATAGCGGACTTGGTTAGTGAATGTACCGTCATATGCAGCAAGGCGGCAAATGTGGAAAACGGTGTGCCGATACCAAACGCAAACGTCATCATTCCCATGT
>DRLZ01000357.1 GCA_011322755.1 Crenotrichaceae bacterium | reverse complement strand
GATTGATACGAGAGAGTATTCAATTGGAATATTACTGCTAGACTTTATTGTTATGAAGCATACGTCTGCATCGACACCTCATATTCTCAATTCAGATGCTTTGCCGGACTTTTGTTCAGCAAAATCTGTATTGATTGCACTATTACTTGCAGAGTTATTAGCTATACTATTGGCACTGGTTAATGTTTCCAGCATTCAGAACTTCTGGTCAACAGTCGGATTAAACTGTTTATTTATTATCTGGGTGATTCTTCCCAGTCAGGTCTTGCTGTGTTTCATGAGAAGCAGGATTGCCAGACTGCAACCGATTATTTCAATCGGGATAGGGTTTGCAGTAATCCAGCTGGTGACATGTACAATGACCTGGGTCAGTCTTTCCGGGCTCGCTCATTTCACCCTGGTTGAAGGTGAGATGATAAACAAACCATTATTTTATCTCAGAATTCAGGGGATCAGTTTAATCGTATCGTTTATCTTACTCTATCACCTCTATGTACAAACCCGCTGGAAGCAGCAAGTTCAAGCAGAATTAAACGCCCGTCTGCAAGCATTACAATCACGCATCCAGCCGCATTTTTTGTTTAATTCACTCAACACCATTGCCAGCACGGTTCATGAAGACCCGGAACTTGCAGAAAATTTGCTGATTCATATGTCCGAGCTTATGCGCGCTAGTCTCAATACTCAAAACACATTAGTTACCCTGACGGATGAATTAAGATTGGTACACAGTTACCTGAATATAGAATCCCAGCGGGTTGGAGATCGTCTCAGTGTTGAATGGAATGTTGATAAGTCACTGTGTGATGCATGCATTCCCCCGCTTAGCCTGCAACCCCTGGTAGAAAATGCAGTTTATCACGGAATAGAACCGAACTCAGATGGCGGAATTGTTGAAATTACCGCAGTCAAGCACAAGCGTTCTGTCGTACTGATGGTGCGCAATACTTTATCTCAAAATGATCGGCAGGAAAATACCACACAAGGACATGGTATTGCACTGGAGAATGTGACAGCCAGAGTCAATGGCTGGTTTGGCGATCAAGGTAAAGTCGTTTTCAGTACTGTAGACGGCTGGTTTCAAGCACGCATTATTATTCCCTACGTAACCTCAACATGAAAATATTAATTGCAGACGACGAACGACCAGCAAGAACACGGTTACGGCATTTGTTGGAACAATCTGATTCTGATGTCCACATTATCGGTGAAGCAGAAAATGGCGATCAGGTACTGGAAATCAGTGAAATGTTCCAGCCCGATATTGTTTTGCTTGATATTCGCATGCCTGGGAAAAACGGCCTGGAAATATGCAAATTGTTATCCGCGTTCAGTATCCCGCCGGCTGTCATTCTTGTAACTGCTTTTGATGAACATGCATTGCAGGCTTTTGATGCACATGCGGTCGACTATGTATTAAAACCAGTCCATCAGCAACGACTGGATGCGGCGTTACGAAAAGCCATTATTTTTCAAACTGCACGTAAACTGGAAACCAGCCAGCAGAGTACCGACCACATTCAACGCACGCACATATCAGTCAAGGACAGGAGTACTCTTTACCGGATACCTGTCTCGGACATCATCTATTTCAAAGCAGAACAGAAATATGTTGTGATTAGAACTGACAAACTGGAATTACTTTCCAGTGAATCACTGAAGAATCTTGAAAAAGAATTTGGTGGCTCTTTTATGCGCGTTCATCGCAATGCTTTGGTGTCCTTAAACGCCATATCGAGCCTGGAAAAACACAGTAACGGAAAATTTTACATCCACTTTAACAGCGTTGATGACGAAATTGAGATTAGCAGGCGTCATCGATTAGCTGCACGTAACTGGTTAAAGATGAACGGTAATCAGGGCGCTGCTTGATACCCACTCTCACCTAGCTAATAAATCAACGATTGATTCCCAAACTCAATCGTGTTCAAGTCGAGCTGACTGGAAGGGTTTTCTTCTAAGATAGAGTCATCACGATCAGATTCTTATAAAGCACATGATTGCCGTAAAATAAGACTTGTTTCGGGAACTTTAGATCAACCAGCAGTGTCTCTTTTGTCTTTACAAGCATTGTGTGTCTAACCGTTATATAATCCGTGTATTGAATCCAGATTTAACATACAGATTACTCGATGCCAGGACAATAATCATTAACCGAAAATAAGGACTGAACATGCAAACATCAGTCGAACAACCCATGTCTGACAATACGAATCATGTGATGACACCCAGACAAGCAATCCACGACCTTCAATCCTACGCAAATAGTCTGGTGATCGGTCAGGATAAGCTGATTGAACGCATGCTGATTGCGCTACTGGCGGATGGACACTTGCTGGTTGAAGGCGCCCCTGGCCTAGCGAAAACCCGTGCAATTCAAGTCATGAGCCGTGGCATTGAAGCCAATTTTCATCGCGTCCAGTTCACCCCGGATTTATTACCCGCTGATCTAACCGGCACTGAAATCTACAGGCAGGAAGACAGTAGTTTCAACTTTCAAAAAGGCCCACTCTTTCATAATCTGATTCTTGCTGACGAAATCAACCGTGCACCCGCAAAAGTTCAGGCTGCATTGCTGGAAGCAATGGCCGAACGTCAAATTACAGTTGGTCGTAAAACCTATCATTTGCCAGAGTTGTTTCTGGTAATGGCAACCCAGAATCCGATTGAACAGGAAGGAACCTACCCTTTACCGGAAGCTCAGCTCGACCGTTTTCTGTTACACGTAACAATCGATTATCCAGAGAAGCATCATGAAAAAGAAATACTGCTTCTCGCCCGAGGTGAAGCCCGGCAAAAAAATGGCCCGACCAACAGCAATTTTACTCCGCTGCCACAGGAGACGTTGTTTTCAGCTCGCCAGGAAGTCTTGGCATTACACATGAGCGCCGAACTTGAGGATTATTTACTGGCTATAATTGCCGCAACACGAAATCCCGGCGCTTACAACCAG
Source organism: Crenotrichaceae bacterium (assembly GCA_011322755.1). Lineage (GTDB taxonomy): Bacteria > Pseudomonadota > Gammaproteobacteria > Methylococcales > DRLZ01 > DRLZ01. The sequence goes on along the minus strand of DRLZ01000357.1, from coordinate 8,741 downwards.
GAACTGGCTCAGTCTTTACAATACGGAGCAAGTCCCCGTGCAACCATTGCCCTGGATCGTTGCTCGCGAGCACGCGCCTGGCTGCACCAGCGTGATTATGTTACACCTGAAGATATTCAGGATATCGCATATGATATTTTGCGTCACCGCTTGATATTGTCCTATGAGGCAGAAGCTGAAGGCATCACCACTGATCACGTCATTTCGCGTATTATTCAGACTGTCGGAGTACCATAACTCGTGGCTGCACAGCTATCCTCTGATGCTGCCAAACTGTTTCGACCACAGCCTTCTACGGCTGGCGATGGTCTTGTCTCCAGCTCATTGCCATCCCTCATTGGTCTGAGTGCGCAAGGTTCGCGGCTGTCAGTACCACAACGTCATGTCAAGGCACAGCAATCAGGTCAGCGTCTTTCCCGATTAAAAGGACGTGGCATGGAGTTCGATGAAGTCCGTCCCTACATACCAGGTGATGATGTACGCTATCTGGACTGGCGGGTGACGGCCAGAACCGGAAAAGCCCATACCAAACTGTTTCGTGAGGAACGTGAACGTCCGATTCTGGTCTCAGTCGATTACCGGTCAACCATGTTTTTTGCAACCAAAGGTGTATTCAAATCAGTACAGGCAGCGCGGCTGGCAGCGATGCTGGCATGGATGGGAAATCGGGATGGAGACAGAGTGGGTGGTCAGGTTTTTACTGATCAAATGTTACATGATTACAAGCCTCAAAAAGGACGCCACAGTGTACTCAGATTACTGAATGACCTCGCCGAGCATTCAACACCGCCGTGGCTGGATCAACAGAACCATCAAAACAAAACAGGTGAAATCATCAGTGATTCACCGCCACTACAACACGCTTACAGCAGACTGGCCAGACATGCCCGACCGGGTTCAATGATTGTTTTGATCAGCGATTTCAGGGAATGGGATACAGCCACTCGGCTTCAGGTGACACGCATGGCACGACACAGTGATGTCATCATGATTTTTGTGTATGACCCGCTGGAAGCCAACCTGCCAGCTAACCGGCGTTTCAGATTTACAGATGGAAAACGTCAAGCTGTTGTGGATACGCATTCGGATCATTCTGTTCAACAGTATAAGCAACACTTCTTCAACCGCAAAAAAAATGTTGAGCAGTTTGCCCGCTCCAACAGGCTGCAATTTCTAAGTTGCTTAACAACCGATAATCCATACACTGTATTGTTAAGCAATCTGTCCAGATAATCCAGAACGAAACGAATCATGGAGCAGCCATCTCTTCCCTTAAAAGATATTCATTTACCGCAAGCTGTTAGTTGGTGGCCACTGGCGCCTGGCTGGTGGATTCTGGTTTTATTGTGCGGTCTCGTTTTTCTGTGCTGGTATTATCGAAATACCTTACGAGCCTGGTTAGCGCCTGGTATTGGTAAAACAGCCTCGCGCCAACTCAATAAAATTACCAGTAACCAGCGACTCAGTACACAACAAAAAATCCAGGGCATCTCACAATTACTGCGCCAGACCGCAATGAGTCTTTACCCGCGTGATCAGGTGGCTGGTCTCGCTGGTCAACAATGGTTACGATTTCTTGATGGAGACGATCCGCAAAAGCCTTTCTCCAACGGAGCTGGGCGATGTTTGACAGATGCGCCGTATCGACCTGATTCCGAGCTGGATCTCGATGCTGTGGTTGATCTCGCCAGATCATGGATCAAACAGAATAAACGTCGTCACAGCAACCATACAAAAACGCATAGCGATGCTTGAAATATTATGGCCATGGGCTTTTCTGGCGTTACCGTTACCCTTGCTGGTGCGTCATTTACTAAAAGCTGAACACAACACACAAGATGCCGCGCTGCGCACACCTTTTCTTGATGAGCTGACACAGATTGCAGGCGTAAAACGCAGCAGGTTGGCTCCGCGTCGATGGTTGTTATTGTTTGCTGCAGTGGCATGGCTATTATTAATTATCGCTGCTGCGCGGCCACAATGGGTTGGCGAACCAATCCAGCAAACCTTGAGTCGGCGTGACATGATGATGGCTGTCGATCTTTCCGGCAGTATGCAGGAAAAGGATTTCATGATCAATGACCAGTGGGTCGACCGCCTCACTGCGACCAAGTGGGTTGCCAGAAAATTTATCAAGCGCCGGCATGGTGATCGTATTGGTTTGATACTGTTTGGCGATCAGGCTTATTTGCAAGCACCGCTGACACAGGATCGTAAAACAGTCTTGCAATTCCTCGATGAAGCCGTCATCGGTCTGGCAGGCAAACAAACAGCAATAGGTGATGCAATCGGCCTGGCTGTGAAGCGGTTGAAAAACAATCCGTCAGAGCAAAGAGTATTGATTTTGCTTACCGATGGGGCGAATACAGCTGGTGCAGTATCGCCGTTAAAAGCGGCTGATCTTGCTAATCAGTACGGGATTCGGATCTATACCATTGGTATCGGCGCAGATGAAATGATTGTCCGGGATTTTTTTGGATCACGGCGCGTTAATCCGTCATCTGATCTGGATGAAAAAACGCTGCGTAGCATTGCTGACAAGACAGGTGGAGAATATTTCAGAGCACGAAATATGACAGAATTCAATAAAATATATGCATTGATTGATCAACTGGAACCCGTTGAACAACAAGCTGAATTCTTTCGCCCCCGAAAAGAACTCTATTTCTGGCCATTAGCGTTTGCTGTTGTGCTAGCGTTTTTGATTGGTCTTGTTCAATTATTCAGGAAAGAGTGATTAATGGATTTCAATAACTTTCACTTTTTGCGCCCTTATTGGTTGCTTGCCCTGTTTCCGCTGGCGTTGTATTTATACTTTTATTTGCAGCGGCGTCTCAAACAAGGTAGCTGGACAGATGTCTGTGATCCACAATTACTCGACTGGCTGCTGGTTGATAAACCTGTTCAACAGCAGAGTTACTCATTACTCTGGATTTCGATTGCCGGGATTATCTCCATTCTCGCACTTGCAGGACCGAGCTGGGAAAAAATACCTGTTCCTGTCTTCAGAAATCAGTCTGCCCTGGTACTTGCTCTGGATTTATCAGAATCGATGGATGCAACCGATGTCAAACCAAACCGGATTGCACGCGCACGCTTCAAAATAACTGATATTTTGAAACAACGCAAAGATGGCCAATCAGCGCTTATTGCTTATTCAGATGCAGCTTTTGTGGTAACACCGTTGAGCAATGATGCAGAAACCATTGTTCATCAACTCAATGTTCTGGAACCCGGATTAATGCCCGCCCAAGGAAATAACACAACAGCAGCCATGAAGCTGGCAACAAAACTGTTCAGACAGGCAGGTATAGCAAACGGGCAGGTGTTGTTAGTCACTGACGGAGGCGATCAGCAATCTTCCGCTGTCAATGCCGCCAGGGAATTATCCAAACATGGTCATCAACTCTTTGTTCTGGGTATTGGCACAGAGGCTGGGGCACCGATTCCGCAGGCAGGTGGGTTTCTCAAAGATGCACAAGGCTCGATTCTCATACCCAAACTAGACCAGTCTGTTTTGACAAAAATGGCCAGTGCAGGGCACGGAATCTACCGCAAAATGACTCCGGACAATGCAGATATTAACCAGCTCCTGAGTGCAATTGATCACGCATCAAGCACAGATTTGTCAAACAAAGCTGTTTCAGAAATCAGTCAATGGAAAGATCGTGGACCGTGGCTGGTGTTGTTGTTAATTCCCATCGCTGCATTTGCTTTCAGAAAAGGTTCGCTTGTGGTGGTTCTTGTCGCTATCAGCGCTGCCAGTCCGGAAAGCCAGGCCTTGAGCTGGGATGATCTGTGGATGAATGCCAATCAACGCGGCGAGTCGGATTTTGCCAAAAATCAGTATCAACAAGCAGTCGAACATTTTGACTCACCACAATGGAAAGCAGCTTCTCATTATCGCGCCGGTCAATACGACAAAGCAGCAGAAATACTCAAACATCTGCCTGAAAACAGCGAAAACATGTACAACCTGGGTAATGCGCAGGCACAGCAAAAACAGCTGAAACAAGCCTTGAAAAGCTATGACAAGGCATTGCAGCTTGATCCGGATAATAAAGACGCTCAATATAACAAGAAACTGGTTGAAGATGCTTTAAAACAACAACAACAACAACAGCAGGATAAAAAGGATCAACAGAATCAGTCTGAGGAACAATCAGATGCGGATAATCAACAGCAACAGCAGTCTGATTCAAAAGACCAGCAAGACAACCAGCAGCAATCAGACAAACAGGATCAACAACAAGAACAGCAACAGTCATCGCAAGAATCTGCCAGCAAGGATTCTGAGCAACAAAATGATCAATCAGCCGAGAAGAATCAAGACGACCTTGATGAAGAAAAGCAAAATGAAACCGAAGCACGCACCGCTGAAAAAGATTCCGACAAGCAAAACCAGGAGCAGAAAGAAACTCAGGCTTCCCGTTCAAGTGACGAGCAGTCACTGGATGAATCAGATCAGGAGACCGAGCAATGGATGCGTCGTATCCCGGATGATCCCGGGCGTTTGCTCAGACGAAAATTCCTGTATCAATACAAGCGCAGAAACAACCCTGAAATCAGATAAATCTGGGCATTTATTAGAGTACTCGTATTGAAATAATATGTCTTTACAAAGAAAATTTACGCAAGGTTCACAGGTTTAATTATGAACAGCAATCAATTTTTCACTCAGTCTCGTTTGTTAACACAGTTGGTGTTGGTTTTTATTTTAATCACTACAGGTTTTTCATCACTTGCTGCTGATATTAGCGTAGATGTAAGTCGAAACCCTGTACACGTCAATGAATCTGTAGACATTACATTCACTGCAGATGGGGTAACAGATGGAGACCCCGATTTTTCACCCTTGGAAAATGATTTTGAAATTCTCAGCCAGAGTTCAAGCAGCCAGGTTTCGATGATTAATGGCGCTGTCAGCCGTAATTATCAATGGATTATCAGCGTTATTCCCAAACAAACTGGAGGTTTGATTATTCCTTCAATTGCATTTGGATCGGATCGAAGTCCGGCTTCCATGTTACAAGTCAATGCCTCATCACAACAATCCAGCACACAATCTGATGATATTTTTGTGGAAGTTGAAGCAACTCCGCTTGATCCATATGTACAAGCTCAGGTTGTTTATACCGTTCGGGTTTATCACAGAGTAGGTATTTCCCAGGCCGAATTATCAGAACCAGAGATTGACAATGCTGTTGTAGAGCAACTCCAAAAAGACAGTAAATACCGAACTCAGCGTGGCCAGTTTACATACGATGTGTATGAGCGACGCTATGCAATCTTTCCACAACGTAGTGGAAATCACACAATTGCACCGATTCGCCTCAACGCTCAGATCGTCACTGGTCGTCGTAACGGAGGATTTTTTTTCAGTCGCGATATTACCCGCACCGAACGCTTTGTTTCAAAATCAGTCGCGCTCAATGTGAAACCGGTTCCTGCTGCCTTTACTGGTAAATACTGGCTTCCGGCCAGTAGTATGGAGCTGACACAAACCTGGTCTGCTGATCCGGCACAAGCTGTTGCGGGCGAGCCCATGACCCGAACCATGGTTATACAATCAGAAGGATTGATGAAAAGCCAACTTCCAGTATTATCGAAACTCCAGAAAGAATCGATCGCTGGTTCGGATGTAAAAATATATCCTGATCAACCTGTTTTAACCCAGGCCGGCACCGCAAAAGGCATACTCAGTCGCCGTGAAGAAAAAATCGCAATCATCCCTGAAAAATCAGGGGTTGTTAAACTACCAGCAATGGAAATTCCATGGTGGAATACACAAACCGATCGTATGGAAACAGCACGCATTGACGAAACCGTTATGAACGTCAAAGCTGCCAGTGGCAGCAAATCATTTTCTTCAATACCCCAATCCACAGACACAAAAACAGATCAGAATGATTCGGCTGTATTTAATATCAGCAGCAGTGAACAGACTGCGAACGATTTCTGGAAATGGGCTTCGCTGGGTTTAGGACTGGGCTGGTTGTTGACACTGATAGCAGTTGCTTATTATCTGCATTACCAAAGAAAGCACGCGACACGTCATGAACAAGATAATCGCGAGCAACGCACCAGAGATCAACGTAGTCGAGCAGGGCGCCAGCTGAAACAGGCTTGCCAGAACAATCAGGCTGCCGATGCCAGAACAGCCTTGCTGAACTGGGCACAAGCACGCTGGCCAGAAAACCCACCCACCAATTTAGCCACGATTGGAAGACGTCTACCTGCGCTGCATAGCGTCATCGAGGAATTGGAACAAAGCTTATATAACGCTTCAGCAGAACCCTGGGACGGAAGTGCTTTTTGGGAACAGTTCAAAACACATCGGAAGCATAATCCAACACGCTCAAATAGAGCAGACACACCTCTTGAACCCTTGTTTAAAACCTAGTTTCCGGATTCAAGACCAACAATTCGGTAGCCCGAATGACCCTCTAATAAAATTTTTCCATTGGGTGTTTGTGATCGTGATGGCATTTGCGGTGGCTCGATCCGGAGGAAAGCATCAGTCGCTTGCATTGTGGTTCAATGCACTGCTTGATGTTGAGCACAACTGGCACATTACCTGTTTCAATTTGAATTCTGGCAAAAGGAATTATTTTTCCTTTCTGGGTCGGCGTTATCCCTTCTGGCAACATATTGATCAACTTCCTGAGCTGATCGCTTGAATAGACATAAAAACTAAGACCTGGCGCAATGTCTGCTGGAACAGCTTGTGTACGCAGGTCAATGGTATTTCCGTGGATCGGTTGTAATAATGCTGTGGTTATCATCATATTTAATTTATAAACTTGTAACATGTCAGTCACCAGAACTTGCCTGGTTAAGCTGATTATCCGGCATGATTATTTGACTATAGCAATACGTTGTATAAACGCATTTTACAGTCTTTTCTCTTGTGTAAATGATGAAGCGCCCAATTGAAGCAGCTATCCACCATTCAAATTAAACAGACACCTCCAGTAATTTACCCGTTTTAACATCATAAATATAGCCGTAGACAGGTATTTCAGCGGGAACCATTGGACTTGCTTTGATGCGCATCACATCTTCCCTAACACTTGTTGCCTGGTCACTGATGGTTAACCAGTCAATATAGTTTGCTTCTGTGGTTCCAGGACCATCACCTGAATCATGCCAGCCACTTGCATCAACACTGGATGTCTTCAAACTACTCGCAAGCAAGTCCCGCATAATGTCATCTGTAAAAGTTTCCATGCCGCAATCGGTGTGATGAATGACAAACCATTCACGTGTACCCAACAGTTTGTATGATATGACGAGTGAGCGGATTGCATCATCGCTTGCCCTGCCTCCAGCGTTACGAATAACGTGCGCATCACCTTCGGCAAGTCCGGCATACTTTGCAGGATCAAGCCGGGCATCCATGCAGGTCAGGATAGCGAAATGACGTCCCGGCGGCATTGGTAAACTGCCTTTATCACCGAAGTTATTCGCGTAGGTCTGATTAGCCTGAAGCACTTCATCCAGAATCTGGCTCATATAATTTCTCCAAAATGTATGTATCTGTTAAGCAAACGACTCGTATAATCGATTAGATGACAATCGCAGCAATCCAGCTGAAAGTGAACTTTGAGCTACGATAAGCCCATCTTAATTGTTTCCATAATAGAAATAAAGACGTAAAATGTTATTTCACTAGTAATTTCTGGTTACTAAACGGGAATGACTCAACATGGCTAGCTCAATATGGATAAATTAAAGAGCATGACTGCTTTTTGCAGTGTTGCCGAGCTAGGCAGTTTTATCGCTGCGGCTGATAAGTTGAATTTATCTGGACCAATGGTGAGTAAATATATTGCTCATCTGGAAAACCAACTCGGCGTCTGTTTACTCAATCGCACGACCCGAAAAGTCACCTTAACCGAAACAGGACGCCAGTATTATTCAAGCTGCGTACAACTGCTGGATCATTTAACCGAGCTGGAGGAAATCACTAGCCAAGCGGATCATTTTCCAAAAGGTGTTTTAAAAATAAACGCGCCTGTTGATTTTGGAATGATGCACATGCTTCCTGCAATTGATGCATACAATCAGCTCTATCCTCAAATCAACATTCAGCTGGTACTTGAGAACAAGCATATTGACCTGAATGATGGGATTTTCGATATTGTAATCAGAATCACGGATGAACCGGATACCCATGTGATTGGTAAAATAATCAGAACTACCGAGTTGTGTACATATGCATCGTCAGGATATTTAGAAAAACATGGTGAACCGCTAACAATCGATAGCTTAGATAATCACCAATGTCTGCAGTTTCTTGGAACACCTCATGGAGAAGCGTGGATTTTCCAGCAAGACAATAAAATTCAGAACATCCGCCCACGCTGGTGTTTTGCCTCCAACAACGGCAGTATTCTGTGTCAGGCAGCAGAAAAAGGCATGGGCATATTTCAAGCCCCGGATATTACAGTTGAACCTTATCTAAAATCAGGCGTACTCAAAAAAATCCTTCATTCCTATCGGGTGCCTTCTTTGCCAATCTACGCAATGTATCTGTCGCGCCGTTACATCCCAGTGAAAACATCTTCATTTATCAAGTTCTTAACCGGCTACTTTGAAACAACAAGATAAAATTAATATCCAGAACCAACCTATCCCATAGGCATCACCTACCCAGTTTCTGAAAACACTGATCTGTGCAAAAATCTTGAAACCACGAATTTCTGCTTTACTGAAGTTCATACTCAATGTGCAATAGT
>DRLZ01000356.1 GCA_011322755.1 Crenotrichaceae bacterium | reverse complement strand
GTTTCCAGTATAACTGCAAATGCAATAACACGATGATTTAATCTAACAATTGCACATTCAAAGTTGTGAAGATAATACGGGTCAAAAAAACCCATGGAAAAACCGGATTCATTTGTTTGCTTCATATCCAGCCAGCTGTCTGAAACTGTTTTCAGTTCAGGCATGACTTGATTCAGCTCATTGCCCTTAAGCAAGACAAATGATGCGCCCAGAGCGCTGATATTACTGTGTATTTGTTGTAATTCGGGGTTTAAAGACTCGGATATCGAAAAATGCTCTAACGGTACCACAGCATCATCACCAATATGCTCGAAAGACAAATTAAAATCATGAAATAATGGCAAACTGAATTCATCAACAAGGTAAAATATTGGCCACCCACCATAACGGTCACACATGGCTTGAAAACTCCAGATCAATTCAGAAAATTCATCCGGATCCCCAACCGGATTTCCCAGAACTGTCCAGGATTTCCCATAGATTTGATACATCAGAAAACTGTTTTCACTCGGGCTAAACAAAATACGCTTGTCACCGAGCAACACCAGGTTTGACCGAATATCTCTATGATGCCTCAGAATACCCCTGATCCTTTCCAAAACATCCACTTCAGGGCGCTGAGGCAAAGGGTCAGGCATAAAGAGATTAACGGCAGTAATCGTAATACTAATGGCAAGAACCAGGAGAATAGAGCGAAGAAACCGTGAATAATCATTCTCAAAGCCGACTTGCAGCCAAAGCTCATGTGAGTAAGGAATGTCCTTGAATGAAAACAGACCCAACCAGATTGTAGTTATCAGTGTGACTGATAATAATGTAACCCACTCAACTGGGAAACCTTCTTCAAACAGCGATGCTTTTCGATAAAACTGCGCCCTCGCATACCACAATAATGTGAGTACAACAAATAATGCAATTGCTTCCCTGAAACCCAGACCTTTGAACAATGAGGTCATCATCCCTGTTATCAGCAACACGACAGATAACCAGAATGCCGAATGCAAGCGTCTTGAAATTCCTCTCGCCGAAAAAAACAGTCCTACTCCAGCAGCTGCTCCCAGCAAGTGCGAGAGATCAACCACGGACAAAGGAATATGTAGAACCAGACGATCTCTGTCAAAACCAATGGGGATAGAACCTGAAAGCAGCAGGATAATACCTGCGACAAGTACAAGCATGGATAAAATCTGAGGACCAAATTCGTGCATCAAGTCAAAAGTAGAATCCTGAATCCCCTCCATATGCTCTTTATTGCGGATCATCTCATGATAAGTAAACATGATCGAAGCAAATGCAAGTGGCGTCAGATAATAAATGGCTCTGAACATCAGAATCGAAGCCAATAAGGCAGCCGGAGAAATTTCCGGAAGCCCTAACAAGATCACCGATTCAAATACGCCGATCCCACCAGGTACATTACTGGCGCTTCCTGCAATCAATGCCACCGCGAACACTCCCAGGAAGGTAAGATAACTAACCCCGATTCCGGCTGGAAGTAACACATAGATCAGCATTGCAATCAAACCAAGATTAGTCGTCGCCAGTACAATCTGCTTCACAATTGTTTCTGAAGCTGGCAATCTGACCGACCAGTTACCCAGACTCACAGTTAGTGGTTTGTGCTTTGAATACAACAGATAGCCCGCAATAACAGACAGAATAATCCACCCGGCATAGTGCATAAAAAACTGCGAAAACGGCAATCCGGCTTGTGCATCACCTGTACTTTGCAACACCATTGCCAGCGCAAAAATAACGCTCATGCCCAGAATTGTGGTGAGCGCACATAATGAGCTGACGGCAGCCACTTCCATTGCAGACAAGCCAATTTGTGAATAAATACGATAGCGAATTGAAGTGCCCGTCAACATTGCAAAACCGATATTGTTGCCAAATACCGATGCCAGAAAAGCTGCAGTGGCAGCATGTGAGTACTTAACATTGCGCTTGATATGTTGCAGCGCAATGACATCGTAACCAGTGATTGTGTAATAACTGATCGCTGTAATCATAAAAGCAAGAATCAGCGATTCTGTCGGAAACTCGTGAAAGCGAGCTTTTAGCTCTGCCAAACTGATCGTTTGCAGTGCATTGTAGATAAACCAGAATGCTGCACAGACGATAATGATACTCAGCAGCGCCCCAAGATGAACAAACAGTTTTCTGGCGAATTGAGATTCCATACACGTTATCCTTCATTTATTTCCAGCGGCATTGATATCGAATGCACTGAATGAGCCTGTAATCGTTCTCGGTAACAAAGAGCCTGCTCATGATTTTGAACAAATTCCAACAACCTTCAATATGATCTTGCACCTAAACAATCGCCCTGTATTTCCAGAAAAAATATTTATTTACCCCTAGCCCACCCTCAGCCCAGTCGTCCTGTAATCTAATACGCTACCCAAATCTGGCTCGTATTCAGAATGCGAAAAGCATACATATCCTGACTCCTAGCATAGAAAATTCGGCACACGATTTCAATGCTTTCATGTATCCTGTTCTTTCATATACAATTCAGCTTCAAAACTCTTTGACTACACGCCTTGACACTGAGAACAACATCACATGCAACCACAGCTTTCACCCGCTTTCCAACTTCGTCTTATCCTGGTTAAATTGTTTGATAAAGTGTGCCGAATCAATCAATGGCGCAAACTCAACTCAGTTTTAACCCATACTGCACAAAACAACCATGAACTGTTTTTTGTACAAATCGGTGCCAATGACGGGGTTATTTATGACCCGATCTACCAGTTTGTTACCCGTTACAATTTGTCTGGTATTCTGGTAGAGCCTGTTAAACATTACTTCGAACAACTTAAACAAAATTACCAAAACAATCCAAATTTGACATTTGAGAATGTTGCCATCTCGAATAGCAATGAAATACGTGATTTCTATCGTATCCGCGAAAATCTGGATTTTCTGCCTGAATGGTGCAACGGATTGGGTACTTTCGATCTGGATGTATTGTTAACCCATCAATGGGCTATCCCTAATATTGAAGACTATGTTGTCACCGAGAAAGTCACCTGCATCACCCTCGCAGAACTGATTAATAGAAACAATGTAAAGCAGATTGATTTATTACTCATCGATACTGAAGGTTTTGATTATCAAATACTCCAGCAGATTGACTTTGATAGAATAAGACCCGGAATTCTAGTCTATGAACACCAGTACATCAGCAAGCAGGAAAAAGCAGAATGTGAGCAACGCTTAAAAGGCTACGGGTATCAACTGTCACACCACATGGGAAACACACTTGCCTACTCCTGACACAGCACCATGCATCATAAAGAGAGCTTGTAAAAGCGCAAGATTCTTATCATCACAAACACATGAGTACCAATTGCAATCGTTATTAGCCAGAGATCCGGGCGATTAAACAACACGAACACCAGCAGCAACAGACCGCGTTCCAGATACTCAAACGGATTACCCGGGCATTCATAGCCATATTTTGAATATAACGCCCGAGTGTACGACATAAGGCTAATTCCCAAAAATACCACAAAGCTAAAGTAATAAAACATCAATTGATCGCGGTACATGTACAAGACACTGGCTACAATAATAAATTCGTTATAGCGATCAACCACTGAATCCAGAAAACCACCAAACTCAGTCACCTGCTCAGTCGCTCTGGCATACGCACCATCTGTGGCATCACAAAAACCTGCCATAAAAAACCCCAGAATAGCGAACAAATTATTTCCTGCTATCAATTGATAACAGCCAAGCAAAATAAACACACAGCCAAACAAGGTAATATGAAATGGCTTTATGCTGGCAGACAGGCAAAGGCCAAACAATGGCTTTACACCTTGCGACCAGTATTTTCTT
>DRLZ01000355.1 GCA_011322755.1 Crenotrichaceae bacterium | reverse complement strand
TGTTGACTGATAATTTATCAAATTGTCTGTCTGATACGATTTAATTTTCGCCAAATTACTAAATGAAAAAACACGATTAAAGGTATTTCTTGTTTTCAAGTGTTTTATAGCCATTTAAATCTCTTGTAATTCATATGGTTCTTATCTAAACTGACCAAGTGTTGTTAGAAATGTAATGTAGGAGTATGATATTATTAGATTTGACTCTTTAGGCTAATGTATTGTGTTGTTGGTTGCAGCAGTTTTAAGAATGATTATGAGTTGTTTTCAGTAGTTTAGAGGGAAGAGTCTGGCGAGTAGCATCAATTTGAAATAAAGACACAATTTTTTACTGTTTTGTATCAGGGGTTCTGGTTTAGTTCTCGATGAGAATAGATGATGCTGCACGTCAATAGAGAGATAGATGTTGATGTCGTACGTCGACTGATATCTGTTTGTATTGTGTCTCAGTAATACTGGGTTTGAGATGATGACAATGAATGAGCGTATTCATGAAATGAATATTTTTTCATGCAAAATTAAATTTTTAGCAAATTTAAGATGAAAAATGGAACAGTTTAAACCAAAAATAGCACTCGTTGGCTTGGGTTATGTCGGTCTCCCAATCGCTGTCGCGTTTGGTATAAAACAGCCAGTAGTTGGATTTGATATCAGCGTTGAAAAAGTTAATGAATTAAAGTCAGGAATTGATCGAACAGGTGAAGTGAATCTTAAGGATTTACAATCCACAAATGTTGAGTACACAGCTGATCCATCACAATTAACGCAATGTGACTTTATCATTGTCGCTGTACCTACTCCAATCACAGAAGCCCTGGCGCCTGATTTTACTGCGTTGAAAGGTGCGTCAAAGTTAATTGGTGAAAACCTCTCAAAAGATACGATTGTTGTTTACGAATCGACAGTTTATCCAGGTGCTACAGAGGAAATTTGTATTCCTATTCTAGAGCAAACGTCTGGTTTGAAATGTGGAGAGGATTTCAAGGTTGGGTATTCACCTGAACGTATCAATCCTGGTGACAAAGTGCATACATTGCAGTCGATTATCAAGGTCGTATCTGCTCAGGATAGCGAGACGCTTGACAAGATTGCCTGTGTTTATGAGCAGGTTGTGGATGCAGGTGTTCATCGTGCTCAAAGTATTAAAGTCGCTGAGGCTGCAAAGGTTATTGAGAATACACAACGCGACTTGAATATCGCTTTGATGAACGAACTGGCGCTAATATTCGACCGGCTTGATATTGATACTCAAGCGGTGCTTGAGGCTGCGGGTACTAAATGGAATTTCCTTAAATTTTCTCCGGGCCTGGTCGGTGGTCATTGTATTGGTGTCGATCCGTATTATCTGACATATAAGGCTGAATCAGTCGGATATCATCCTGAGGTTATATTGGCTGGCAGGCGTATTAATATCGGTATGGGTAAATTTGTCGCAGAGCAGACAGTGAAACGTTTGAGTCAATTGAAGACCTGTGGGGCTTCAATTGATGTTGCTGTGCTCGGTCTTACTTTCAAAGAAGATGTGCCGGATCTTAGAAATAGCCGTGTTCCTGATATTATTGAAGAGCTTAAAGAATATGGTGTTAACGTCCACATTTGTGACCCAATGGTTGAATCTATAGAGGCGGAGCGTGAATATGACTATACATTGCTGAGTATGGAAGATTTGCCAAAGGTTGATGCAATTGTGGTTGCAGTCGCGCACACGAAATTTATCAATCAAAAAGTTTCTGATTTCATCGCGTTATACAAGAACACAGGGGAAGGTGTTTTTATTGACGTAAAAGGTGTTTTTGATCAGTCTGTCTTTCCTGAGACTGTCTCGTATTGGCGACTATAGTTATGGTTAAGCACTGATTAAGCAGTAACGTTGTAGTATATATAGTTTTTGTCTACGGTTGGTAGGCAGGCAAGTTGTTAAAGTAGGGCTTTACTATATTTATCCTGTCATGTCAGCTATAAAAAAAACAAACATTATGCACGAATATCATTAGGAGAGACAAGTGTTTCAACCATTTCAATATTTTAACTGTATTGTCATATTAACTGCTGTTTTTGTTCTAAGCGCATGTTCAAACACAACAATGCTTCATGAAGATGACGTTAATGTGCCTTCAGATTACACCTATACCATCGGTGCTGGCGACATGCTTGATGTGTTTGTATGGGGTAATGATGAGCTGAGTTCGAAAGTAAAAGTACGTCCTGACGGTAAAATTACGTCTCCATTGGTGAATGATCTGAACGCAACTGGGAAGACTCCTTTTGAGCTGGCAAGAGATATCGAAAAAATACTGGCAAAGTATATTCGTGATCCTGTGGTTTCTGTTGTCGTTACAGATTTTGTTGGGCCATCGGATAAACAGATTCGTGTGATAGGCCAGATAAGGGACGATAATCAACAGTCCCAACAGAACGGAAATGTCAATGTCAGAGAAAACGAAGCTGTGTCAGTTCCCTATAAGGCAAATATGAGAATGCTGGATTTGCTGGTTGAAATTGGTGGGATTTCACCATATGCAGCGGGTAATCGTACCCGGATTATTCGAACAGTTAATGGAAAACAACGCAAAGTATCTGTTCGTCTGGCTGATTTAATTGAAGATGCTGATATGTCTGCAAACATTCAGCTGTTACCCGGGGATATTGTTTTTATACCAGAAAGCTATTTTTAGTAAGCACCTTAAACTACTTTGCAACTTGAGCATAATGGACAATCATTACGAATGTTAGATTCTATATTCCCTTATTTCAGAGCAATGGTACGCGAGAAATGGATTGCTCTATGGGTTGCCTGGGCAATTTGTTTACTTGGCTGGACAGTTGTTTTGCTGTGGCCGGATAAATATGAATCCAGCGCCAAAATACATATTGATACGCAGACGATTCTTGAACCTTTATTAAAGGGTATGGCGATTCAACCCAATATCGGTGTAAGGGTCGAGTTGATGTCGAAAGTATTACTGAGTCGTCCAAATCTAGAACGCGTGATACGTATGGTTGATCTGGATATTGATGTGGAAACAGATGATGATCTGGAAAAACTGGTCACAAAATTACGTAAATCGATCGAAGTTAAAGGCACTGGGTCGATGAACTTGTATACCTTGTCATCACGCTATTCTTCCCCTGAAGATGCAAAACAGATTGTACAGTCGTTACTTTCGATATTTGTAGAGGAGATACAAGGTAAAGCCAGAGAGGAATCTGATCAGGCTGGACGATTTCTTGATACTCAAATTCAAGCGTATGAGCAGCGTTTGAGTGAAGCTGAAAAAAACTTGGAAGCATTTAAACGCAAGTATATCGGGGAGCTTCCTCAAGAAGGTGCAACATATTATCAGGATTATCAGAAGACCAAAACATTGTTGGAGAATTCCAGATTAAAACTGCAAGAAGCGCTGAATAAAAGAGATGCACTACGCCGGCAAATGGAAGGTGATGAGCCAACTTATCTTGGTCTTGGCGAAAAGAAATCGAAAGGTCAGTTTATAGAGGGAAACTTTTCTTCCAGAATAAAACAATTGCAGGCTAAGAAAGATGATTTGCTAATTAAATATACAGATCAGCATCCAAAAGTTCAGGCTGTATCAAGAATGCTTGAAGACTTACAAGCCAAACAGGCTGAGAAATCGTCATCTTTCAGGCCAGCCAACGCCCCATTGCTGCTTGGTGACAAATTAACGCCGTTACAGAAAAGTACCTTTTTTCAGCAGCTGACAGTTGCACTCGGGCAGGCAGAGGCCGAGGCAGCCGCAATGCAAGCTAGAGTCACTGAATACACGCATCGTATGGCAGTGTTAAAGAAACAAATGAATTCAGCCTTGGATGTTGAAACTCAGCTGCAAGGCTTAAATCGAGACTATCTGATTATAAAGAAAAGGTATAGTGATTTATTGTCGCGCCGCGAAACAGCAAGACTATCAGAGCGAATTGAGCAAACCAAGGTTGTGAAATTCAGGATTGTAGAGCCACCGAGTCTACCGTTAAAGCCAGTTGCTCCTAACCGGCCATTGTTAGCCACAATTGTACTGTTGGCAGGAATACTTGCAGGGATTGGTGTTACCGTATTGCGTTTGATGATACATCCAACTTTTAGCTCGGTTAAACAACTTGCTTCAACACTGGGTAAACCAGTATTGGGTTCAATACAGAGTATGGTTATGCCAGAACAGGAACAAAAGAATTTTATATCCAGAGGTGGTTTTGTGGTGGTCAGTATTGCACTGCTGGTTGCTTACGCAGGTGTAATACTGTCCTCTCAATCAAATTCACATGATACAACGACACTCTCAAGTCTTGGTCGTGACGTACGCGAGAATACACTATTATGAGCATCCTGCAACGTGCCATACAAAAAAGTCTGAATGAAAAGCTTGCTGAGGATAAGCGAAAAGCTGATGGGCAACCGGTTACTCCAGTTTTACCTGCAGAGCAATTTGATGCAAACAAATCTGATCGAATTGACATCGATTTTAATGCATT
Organism: Crenotrichaceae bacterium; assembly: GCA_011322755.1. GTDB lineage: Bacteria > Pseudomonadota > Gammaproteobacteria > Methylococcales > DRLZ01 > DRLZ01. Next base: position 2,821 of record DRLZ01000355.1, on the reverse strand, counting down.
ACAGAAATTGGGTTTTCTCAACCCGTTTTTACCAAGCATTGGTTTGTCTGAGCAATATCGGTATATTAAGCGGCCTTTGTTGGCAAATGCATTTCCAGAAGCAGACAATGGCATCAAAAACCGTAACCTGATTCTTGTGACAAGTAGCTTGCCAAAAGAAGGTAAAACTTATACATCATTGAACCTGGCGCTTAGCATGGCAATGGAAAAAGGTAAAAAAGTTCTGCTTGTTGATGGTGATGTAGCCGTTCCTTCGATTGCCAGGTTGTTAGGTATTTCTGAACAGAGACCAGGGTTGATTGATTTACTTGATGGCAAGGTCGCAACAATTAATCAGATTCTTCTGCACACAAATGTACCAGGATTTTCAGTGATTCCATCGGGAAATACGCACAGCTATAGCACAGAGCTTCTTGCAAGTAATATGATGAAAAAATTAACTCATGACTTGTCAACACGTTATTCAGACAGAATTGTTATTTTTGATTCCCCGCCAGTTTTAGCAGCAAGTCAGGCGTCGATTCTTGCGCAACTGGTTGGCCAGGTTGTGATGGTAGTTGAAGCAGAAGCAACCCCGCAGACAGTTGTCCAAGATGCATTAGAAAAGGTGGATAGTTGTGATGTGGTGGGAATGTTGTTGAATAAATCTGTATCAGGTAAGGGCAATGGAAGCTATTACTATGGTTCGTACTACGGATAACATGCGAATTACTCATTAGCAGTCAATATAATAATGATCAAGAACTGCTTCAGGCTGATGCTGTGTTTGCAATGCGCTATTTTTGTCAATCAGAGTGCATATGCAAAAAAGCTTACCATTCGTCCTGGAATCACTATCCAGGAATTGTATTCGGATAACATTGGACTTGCACCGGGTGGCCAGGAAGATGGTGCGTTTGTTACTCAACTCACCCCGTCTGTTACTGTGAATGCTCGCGGCGCAAGAAATCGTGTCGATGCAGCGCTACGGGTTGAGAATTTGTTTTTTCATGGGATTAAAAAAGACGCAAATACTTTTTTTCAAGGGCAGTTGGAATCCACATCACGTCTTTGGGCAAATTCTTTTTTTATTGATTTGAGAGGTACCCACTCACAGGCGAATACACGAAACAGAGGGCGCGTTGCGATTGATAACATCTCTCAGACTGGGGGGCGCGTGGATGTGTCAACATATACGATTAGTCCATTCTGGCGTATTAATCTGGGCGGCTATGCTCGAGGCGAGGCGAGACTGAGTTACTCTGAAGTGATGGTGAATAACACGGATAATACCCGAACGGGTATTTCCGATGCGCGTGTTCATGAAGAAAAATTGACACTAAGTAGTGCGAATCGTTTTGATGTCTGGGGCTGGCAGCTTGGTGTATCAAACCGGCTGGAAAACAGAAAAGGCAGTAACGATCAGGATGTTCACTATTTTAACTCGTTTGGAGAGCTGAATTTCAGACTGGTTCAGCATTTTGTGTTGTTTGCCAGAGCGGGCTACGCTGATAATGATTTGGGAACAAACCGCTTGAATTCAAAAAATGGCGTGTATTATCAGGCAGGTGGAAGATGGCGTCCTAGTAGTGGGTTTCTGCTGAGTGCGGCTGGAGGTAATAACAGCTTTATCAATGTCTCGACAACTCCTTTTCAACATGCGAAATGGACTTTTGGGTTTCGTCACAATAAAGTCGGGTTAAATACAGGATCTCAATGGAATACACGTTTTCAATACAGCGCAAACAATTATGTGTGGCGGACAGGTTATGCTGTTGACACTGTAACAACGCAGCAAGTGTTGCTGGAACGTGATGTTTTTGAAGGCGGTTTGCGAAATCTCAATGGCTCGACAGGATTGACAGTGAACAGTTCGGGTGGGTTAACCACGTTGCGGAATGAAGTGTATGAGCGCAAGCGTGGTGAAGCATCTGTCCAGGGTACTAACGGTAAAAGTACTGTTAGACTCACCGGATATACTGAAAAGAGAAACTACGATAGCGCCAGACAAAATGAAGATGCGAAAGGCGCTAACTTTGCGTGGCGTTGGCGTCTTGATGGACGCACATCGACAGTATTGACAGCTGATGTTGAACAAATTGATGGTGGAAATTTGCTGCCAACGACTAACCAGAAAAATACCCGCTGGGGTGTTGGGGCACAAGTCAAGCGAGCGATCATGAAGTACTTTACCGCGACTTTAGGTTATCGGTATTCACGTCAGGAAGCAAATCAGTCTGCAAGTGAATACACCGAAAATCGAGTGTTTGCCCGAATTAACGTTTTGTATCGATAACTCTTTCTGTGTACGAATCCTTTTATCATTTCACTCAAAGCCCTTTTCGACTGAATTCGGATCCTGGGTTTTTCTTTACGAGTACAGTCCATCGTCGTGCGATGGATTATCTCCGCTATGGGGTATCTCAGGCGGAAGGGTTTATCGTGATTACTGGTCTGCCAGGTTTGGGCAAGACAATGCTGGTTAAAGCCCTCTGTGAAGAGCTTTATGATCAGGATATCGTTGTTGCCCAGCTCGTAACTACACAGGTCGCTAAAAATGATATCATCCGGCTTGTTGCAGCAGGATTCGGATTGTCTCATCGTGGCTTGACCAAAGCAGCATTGCTTAATGTGCTGGAAAATTACTTTATTTCTAAAATTCGCAAAGGCAAGCGCGTTTTATTAGTTGTCGATGAGGCGCATCATTTATCAGCCCAATCAATAGAAGAGCTGAGGTTATTAATGAATCTGGAGGATCAGGGGCGACAATTGTTTCAATGTTTTTTATTGGGACAAGAGCAGCTTAAAACCACACTGCAGCAATCAGAGCTTGAGCAAGCGC
>DRLZ01000354.1 GCA_011322755.1 Crenotrichaceae bacterium | reverse complement strand
GTGTAAATCAGCCCTTACATCAAGGATGATCACCGAAAGAATTACAAATTACTGGCTGCAAAATCCCAGTTAACCAGGCTCCAGAATGCTTCCAGGTATTTTGGACGTGCATTTCTGTAATCGATATAGTAAGCGTGTTCCCATACGTCACATGTGAGTAAAGGCGTATCCCCTTGAGTAAGTGGGCAATCTGCATTCGCAGTGCTATAGATTGCCAGGCTTCCATCAGGCTTCTTCACCAACCAGACCCAGCCGGAGCCAAACTGGGTTGCCCCTGCTTTACTAAATTGTTCTTTAAATGCTTCAATCGATCCGAACGTGCTGTTAATCTGTTCAGCAAGAGCTCCAGAGGGATTACCACCACCTTGAGGTGACAAACTGTTCCAGTAAAAAGTATGATTCCATACCTGTGCAGCATTATTGAAAATACCACCGGAGGCTCTTTGGATAATATCTTCTAATGACAAATCAGCATATTCGCTGCCTTCAATCAGGTTATTCAGGTTTGTCACATACGCCTGGTGATGCTTACCATAATGATATTCCAGGGTTTCAGCTGAAATTGTCGGTGCTAAAGCATCCTGGGCATAGGGAAGTGCAGGTAATTCATGTTTCATTTAGACTAGCTCCTAAAAGGTTAGATAAGTAAAAATTATTTCGTTATTTCGAATCACTGAACAACTGGACAGTTTCCATTGAAAAATAACACGCGGGAAAAACAGGTTGTCTACGGAACGAGATCAAGCCTTGACATACAGCTCAGTGAATGCGCTGAAATAAATCAGCAAAATATACAATCGCGACCGTTAATTTAGCATTTTTTTTAACCACATGGAAGAAAAGAACATGACTGCTGCAAGTTGTGTTTGCTAGAACAATGATGTGCTGAGATCTGTTAAACACCTCATCAGCAAATACTATATCTGTCGCCCACACAATGCTACAGTTGCAAACCGATGACTTACTTTTTTCGATTGTTTGTGAAACATCAAACCAGAAACACTCTTCATCAACCATTGTAATTGTCGATGCCTTCACAGATAGCCAACCACCTGTATCTGGTGTCCAATCAGGCCACAGCCAACATCACCCCAACACTGGATTCTGAAATCCGTCCAGACAAGGTTTTTCTGATGTTTGATGCTGAGATGAGGATTTGTGCTGATTTATTATCCCGGGTGCTAAAAGAAGCTGCCGGTGTTCAAGTCCAGTTATGGGCGATTGATGATGCCTGGAATATTGAGCATATCATTACCAGAACCATGGAGTTACTGGAGCAGCATCAAAACGAAACCTTTGCCTTGAACGCAACCGGCGGCACCCGACCGATGAGTATTGGCGCTTTTCAGGTTTTTCAAGCCTATCAAAAACCGGTATTTTACGTTCACCCAGAAGATGATCGTCTAATCTGGTTATCTCCCCGTGACCAGACACCTCATCAATTAGCCGACCGGGTTCGATTGATCCATTTTTTGCAAGCACATGGCTCAACAATTATCTCCCAGGGAAACACAAGCATCCCGCCTGCTTATCAAGAGCTTGCTGAAGACCTGATTTCAAGTATTGATTATTTTGACAAGCCAGTCTCCACCATAAACTGGTATGCTAGAAATGCTGTGGATGGAACCACACCAGAACTGCAATCAGATCACCTGCGCTGGGGTGCTTTTCTGGATTTGCTTGATCGGCTACAGATGATTGGCATTTTACACGACCAATCCGGACATTTGCGATTTCATGATCGTGCTGCAAGACAATTTGCCAGTGGCGGGTGGCTGGAACAATATGTTTATGCTGAGTTGTTGCATATTCGTCAACAAATCCCCGAGATACAGGATGTTGCTCAAACATTGACTGTTGCCAGAGAATCAATGGGGCAAACGATCCATAATGAACTTGATATTGCTTTTTTGTGCAATAATCACTTCTATGTTATCGAGTGCAAAACCAGTCAATTGGGTAAACAATCCAGTCAGGCTGGAGCCGAGGTCTTGTATAAACTGGATACTTTGAAAGAATTGCTGGGCGGTTTGTATGGACAAGGCATGGTCGTCAGTTACAAGCCCATGTCCGATTCAGACAAGCATCGCGCGGCTGACCTGGGAATTGAAGTCTGTGACGGATATCATCTTCAAGGTCTGCGCTCACGATTAATTCAATGGATCAGAAAAACCAATTCGATTTAACACCTGAAAATCAGGAGTTATTGGCGTCAGTTATCTAAAAGATAGTCTATTGCGCTTTTATGATTCATTCTTAATACAGTATTCCCCTATCAACTTTTTTCAAGCATAAGGAGATTCATGCTTTTACTTTCTAAAAAACAAGACTGGCTGGCTAACATCCGTGGTGATATTTTAGCTGGCACTGTTGTTGCGCTTGCTCTTATTCCAGAGGCAATCGCATTTTCCATTATTGCCGGTGTCGCTCCAAAAGTTGGTTTGTATGCGTCTTTCTGCATCGCAGTCATTACTGCTCTGATTGGTGGACGCACGGGAATGATTAGCGCAGCCACCGGAGCAATGGCGCTATTAATGGTTACACTGGTTAAAGAGCATGGCTTGGAATACTTGCTGGCCGCAACATTACTCACCGGTGTGTTCCAGATTATTGCGGGTTATCTCAAGCTTGGCAGTCTGATGAGTTTTGTGTCACGGTCTGTTGTTACAGGTTTTGTCAATGCCCTGGCAATTCTGATCTTTATGGCGCAATTGCCTGAATTAACCAATGTTTCCTGGCATGTGTATGCAATGACAGCTGCTGGATTGGGTATCATCTATCTGTTCCCATACATCCCTGCCATTGGCAAATCAATTCCGTCACCCTTGGTTTGTATTATTGCTTTAACAGCGGTTGCTGTTTATTTGAATCTCGATATCCGCACTGTTGGCGATATGGGTGAGCTGCCGGATACCCTGCCTGTTTTTTTATGGCCGGATATTCCACTTTCCATGGAAACCCTGAAAATTATTCTACCCTATTCAATACCACTCGCAGTGGTCGGCTTGCTTGAATCGTTAATGACAGCAACTATTGTTGATGATTTAACCGACACCACCAGCGATAAGAATCGTGAATCCAAAGCCCAAGGCATTGCCAACATTGGCGCTGGATTACTTGGAGGGATGGCAGGATGTGCAATGATTGGTCAGTCCGTCATCAATATCAAATCAGGTGGACGTGGACGATTATCCACCTTGTGTGCAGGAATATTTTTGCTGATTATGGTTGTATTCCTGAGTGACTGGATCTCGCTCATTCCAATGGCCGCTTTAGTCTCAGTCATGATTATGGTCTCCATTGGAACATTCAGCTGGGAATCAATCCGTAATTTAAAAGAGTATCCACTCTCCACAAATCTGGTTATGATTGCGACTGTTACTGTTGTTGTGTGGACACATAATCTCGCTTACGGGGTATTTGTCGGCATACTACTTGCGTCGTTATTTTTTGCAAATAAAATCAGTCATTTCATGTATGTTGAAACCGAACTGGATGAACAAACCGATACCCGTACATACCATGTCATCGGACAAATATTTTTTAATTCAGCGGACAAATTTATTGCCGCTTTTGATTTTAAGGAAGCGGTTGAAAAAGTAGTCATTGATTTGCATCGTGCCCACTTCTGGGATATTACATCCGTTACCGCACTGGATAAGGTTGTGATGAAATTTCGCAGGGAAGGCGCTGAAGTCGAGCTGATTGGGCAAAACGATGCAACATCGACAATTATTGACCGCTTTGGCGTTCATGATAAACCGGAAGAAATAGAAAAAGTAATGGGTGGTCACTGATGAATAAACAGCAACAAATGGTTTTGGCATGTATCGATGACTCCAGCCTCAGCGAAGCGGTATGTGATTACGCTGCCTGGATTGCTCAACGCCTCAACACGCCGTTAAAATTACTGCATACAATCGACCATCATCATGAAACTGCTTTAACAACTGATTTATCGGGAAATCTCGGTGTTGACGGTCATGATCATTTGCTCGAGGAACTCACCAATCTTGAGCAACAGCAAGGTAAACTGAGAATACAACAAGGTAAAAAAATATTAAACACGGCGAAGCAACGTGTTGTTGCTGATGGTATCCCCGAACCAAAGACCTGTCTGCAGCATGGCAGCCTGATTGAGTCACTGGTTGAGCTGGAAAAAGATATCCGTGTACTTGTCATTGGTGCGCGTGGAAAAGTACATGAAGATAAAGCCGGGCAAATCGGCGCCAAGCTGGAATCGATCATTCGGTCATTACATCGACCAATTCTGGTAGCCTATCAGGACTTTAAACTCCCGAAAAACATCATGATTGCTTATGACGGCAGCGAATCATCCGAAAAAGTGGTGGATATGATAGTAAGCAGTCAACTTTACAAAAGCTTAACCTGCCATCTAGTCCATGTCAGCAAAAAAGCCGGATCAGATACACTGCTGGAAAAAGCTGCCAATCAATTGAAAGCTGTCGGAGAAATCGAGATTATCAGTGCAAGTCTGCAAGGAAAACCAGTACAAACATTGTGCGAATACCAAACCCGTCATGACATCGATCTGACAATCATGGGTGCTTTCAGCCATACGCGTCTACACGACCTCGTAGTCGGCAGTTTTACCCACAAAATGCTGCTTAAAACAGAAAAACCGTTGTTGTTGCTGAGATGAGAAAAATGTACAAAACAACCAAACAGGGAGTCTGAGGTGAAAGCAATTTTTGAATACCCAGTTAGATTGTATCGATGGGCAAGAACATTTTACTGGGGAAACATACTGGTTGCGCCAGTTATCTGGTCTGTTTTATTTCCTGCTTTTTTACTTGATCTGTTTGTCTCGCTTTACCACGCGATCTGTTTCCCGGTGTACGGGATACCCAAAATTAAACGCAGTGATTACATTGTGCTTGATCGCGGTCATCTCCAGTATCTTAAACTGGATGAAAAGCTCAGTTGTTTATTTTGCGGTTATTTTAACGGATTACTGGCCTATTGCACTGAAATCGCCGCCAGAACAGAACAATACTGGTGTCCGATTAAACATCGTCGCAAGCCAAAAAGTACACATACTCGCTACAAGCTGTTTCTAGAGCACGGTGACGGAGATCAATATCAGGAACAGTTGGCCAAATTCAGGGAGACATTGAGCCAGGAGGAATAAATCGATTGATGATCTCATGTTACCGCACAGTTTACTCCATGCCTTAATTTAAGTCATAACACAGAATGGTTGAGGCAATAAGCCTGTACAATCAATAGCCTCCTGGCGCGTTGGTCACTGCTCAAACTGCCAATCTTATGTCCAATCGTCAGGTGAAAATGTAGTTTACGAGTGTAAACAGGCACCTTCAACCTGGCAATTGGACAACAAAAACCAAGCTGGGCAATTACGTGTCTACGACACAAGGCATACTTGCCTTTACGACGCACAGTCAATATGACTGTTCACCTGCAACAAGCATGTCACAAATCAGGGTTAACAAGATAACCCTACAATTTTTGTCAAACGTGATAGTTTGACTGTTTGTGCGTCTCCGCCATTGTTTGGCTCTATGATTAAAGTACCAGTATCACATGAGTTAAATTCTAAAATAAACCTGCCCCAATCTGATTTTGTTACTTCTCCGTTCACAGCTTGTTGCGTTACCTGTACCGGAATTGTTGCTGTACTTGCATCAACCTCAAGTGGCTCACTATTGCCGACAAGCCACAACTGACTTCCATCATCGTTATAATCAGACCAGGAAAGCACGACTACTGTTTGCCCGCCCAGGTCAGCAATATTGATAAACCCGCCGCGACCATCGACTTCAGAATCCATCCATGATCCTGTGTGTGCTGGTCGAATCGGTGCAGGATTAACTGTGGATGTGGTTATCTTGAACACCGGGTTGAAACCGAGTTCACGAATAACGCCTTCATCGAATACAGTCATCACCTGATTGGATGAAACAATTTCTGCGCTTGGTTCAGCTGAGCCAGGCAGAAGCTTTGAAGCCGTGGGATCGAAGGATATATCAGAGATGATTGTATTAGCGGGCAAGCTGAATACGAAGTAATTTCGATCAAAAATATTGGCTTGAACCGGTCCGGAAATTGAATTGGAAAAATCGGTTTCAACCCAGTTAAAAGAGATGGAATCGCTGGATAAATCAATATCATAAACGTCAACAAAACTTGGTAACTCAATACTCGTTGAAGATACTGTTGTACTTTGTGAATTGCCGAAATCAACCTCAAACCCCTCAGTAAATGGCGCTTGAATGGTATTCTGGACTGAAACTCTAGTGCCCTCCAGACTGGCGATAGCCGAATTAATAATTAGACTGGAAGTGATCAGTGTAAAACAGATGAATAGTTTAAACATGTTAGTCTCCTGATATTTTAATGCACATAATTAAGTGATATTGCTGGCAATAACACATGTGGATATGAATAAAAACCGCCATGTCAGATTATTATTGTGTGTTGTTAACGCATCTTTGATCTCTGGTTAAAGATCAAAACGATTGTGTAATAACCTCATTTATCTTGTTTACAGGCAAACTGGACACGCTTGAATGCTTGCTTTAACCGATATGGAACAGTACAGTCAAACACCGCTTTAGAGGTCATGCCTGGGCTTGAGATCGTTTTCGAATAATCCGGGTTCTGGGAAGGATCAAGCGGAAACCCCTGAATATTACTTAAACTGATAAGATCCGAGTCAACCTGGAATCGAGTCGTCATCGCCCACCAGACATCTTGCTCATTGAAAACATCAACATCTTCATCGACCAACACAATTTGCTTGATCATCCTGAAAACACCAAACACTGCCAAACCAGCCTGCTTGACCAAACCATCATCTTGCGCGCTGTCTTTCCTGAATTGCAGGAACAGCAACAAATAGCCGCCACCTGCTGAACTGCAGTAGGCATTTAAACAATGTGTAGAGACGTTGTTGCGCAAAAAGTCGAGAATAGCAGCCTCCATTCCAAAACCGAGTAAATTGGATTGCTCAAACCCTGGGCCGATAACAGTCTGATAGATGGGATTGTGACGATGGGTGATTGTTTTTATTTTTACCACCGGTAAACCCGGGTGCACCTTGCCGTTGTAGCCAAGAAATTCAGGCATGGAGTATTTTGATGAGTTACTTTCCGGCATGATCTCATCAGTAATTTCACCTTCCAATACATATTCAGCATGACTGATACAGTGCGCATCAATGCGAATACAAGGAGAAATTTCAAATGCGCAGCCACGCAAGCTACTGGCAATATCCAACTCATTAAAACCCAGCGGTACTAACGGGCTTGGGCAACACGATGCCAGATACACGGCTGGGTCCAGACCAATATGAATGGCAATCGGCAGTGATTTACCCTGTGCCTTTGCAGATAACCAGAACGATTCCAGATGCCTTCCTGGTACCATCCAGATCGTCAGGGTATCCGGTCCTTGTACGCATAAACGATGGACTGAGATATTGCAACCTTCTGACAGCGGGTCTT
>DRLZ01000353.1 GCA_011322755.1 Crenotrichaceae bacterium | reverse complement strand
GTTAGCCTACGATGCATATTGCTCTGAAGAAAATGAAGATCAGCAAGCGCTGATGCTCAAGCGACACATTGATTCCATCCGCAAACATATCCATGAGCTCAGCGCTAAAGACTACTCATCACTGAAAGGACTCCGTTCGCTTGATTTAGTGTTGTTATTCATACCAATCGAGGCTGCATTTGTAGTTGCTTTTCAAGGTGATGAAAAATTGTTTTCAGATGCTTTTGAGCACAAAATTGTTGTTGTTACACCCACCACCTTGCTGGCAACCTTACGCACAATCGAAAACATCTGGCGTTTTGAGCGACAAAATGAAAATGCCAGAATCATTGCAAATAAAGCTGGTGCTATACACGACAAATTATGTGGATTTGTTCAGGATATGGAAAAAATTGGAGTTCAGGTCGACACCTTGCATCGCACTTACGAGGGCGCGATGGGCAAGCTCAGTACAGGAAAAGGAAATCTAATCCGGCAGGCGAGTCAATTAGTGGAATTAGGCGCGAAAACAAAAAAAACACTTCCTTCCACACTCTTGTCAAGCCAGGATGAAAACAGTAATCATGCCGATGAGCAGGATCATATTGAATGAGAAAAGAAGGGGAAACGACCAAAAGCAATTGATCTGGAAACAGAAGAAAGAGCGACACATGCCGGTTAGTACAAATTCACTCGAGATCAAGAATCAATGATCTGCGTTAGCGCTTCTCAAAACACAAGGTCTTATCGCCAGACCTGAATATGGTGGGCCCTGAAGGACTCGAACCTTCGACAAATGGATTATGAGTCCACTACTCTAACCAACTGAGTTAAGGGCCCTGTTAATTCATAAGCAAGAATAAATATTTTTCTCAAGAGATACCGACTTTGCAGCTATTCCCGGTCTTCGGCTAAGAAGCAAGTCTGCTTCTGTAATTCTATGTATTTTCTCGAAGACAATCAATCAGAATCAAGAAAGCTTTTAAGCGATTCAGAGCGGGTTGGATGTCGTAATTTACGCAGTGCTTTTGCTTCAATCTGCCTGATACGCTCCCGGGTCACATCAAACTGCTTTCCAACTTCTTCCAGCGTATGATCGGTGTTCATATCAATACCAAAACGCATGCGCAATACTTTTGCTTCCCGAGCCGTTAAACTAGCAAGAATATTCCCTGTAGTCTCACGCAAGCCTTCTGAGGTTGCAGCCTCTACAGGAGACATCGCACGTGAGTCCTCGATAAAATCTCCGAGATGTGAGTCTTCGTCATCACCGATCGGAGTTTCCATCGAAATGGGCTCTTTGGCAATTTTTAATACCTTGCGAACTTTGTCCTCCGGCATCTCCATGCGCTCTGCCAGCTCTTCAGGCGTTGCTTCACGCCCCATCTCCTGAAGCATTTGACGTGAAATTCGGTTTAACTTATTGATGGTTTCTATCATATGTACAGGAATTCGAATCGTTCTTGCCTGATCAGCGATTGAACGTGTAATTGCTTGTCGAATCCACCATGTTGCATAAGTCGAAAATTTGTATCCACGGCGATACTCAAATTTATCAACCGCTTTCATCAATCCGATATTACCTTCCTGCACCAAATCGAGGAATTGCAAGCCGCGATTCGTATATTTTTTGGCAATTGAAATCACTAATCTGAGATTGGCTTCAATCATTTCTTTTTTGGCACGGCGTGATTTTGCCTCTCCAATACTGATTCGTCGATTAATATCCTTGATATTGTCAATGCTGAGGCCATTTTCTTCTTCAATTGCATTCAGCTTGCTTTGAGAACGCTGCAACTCCTGCTTGTGCGTTTTCAAAGTGCTGGCATAATCAGGGTATTGCTGAATCAATCTGTCAAACCATCCCTGATCAAATGTTTGCCCGGAAAATGTCCTCAAAAACTCTTTGCGCGGGATACCTGCCTGATTAATGCAGATATCCATGATAATTTTCTCTTGCGCCCGAAGCTGTTCTACCGTATGTCTGACCAGACCAGACATTGATTTAAAAAATTGCGGGGACCATTTAATAATAGTGTAGAGTTCAGCGAGCTCTTCGTAGTTTTTCTGTACTTTTTCTGAGCTATATCCATGTTTCTTAAGTAATGTCTGGTTTTTTTTGAAAAGCTTCTCAATCTCGGAAATTTTGGTTACTGCGATATCGTAATCCGGACCTGTATCTTCAATCTGTTCTTCATCAGTTTTTTCGTCATTAACAACCTCTTGCGGATTCTGCGGACTAATTGTATAGTCTGAAGCAGTATCAAGAAAGTCAGTCAAAATATCTGTCAGTTTGAGTTCTTCCTGTTTTACCAACTGAAAAGTATCCAGCATGAAAGCTACAACCTGACTGGAACGTGAAATTGCACCAATGACCTCAAGCTTGCCTTCTTCAATTCGTTTGGCAATACCCAGCTCGGTAGCACGCGTCAAGAGATCAATCGTGCCCATCTCGCGCATATACATGCGCACAGGATCCGTTGTCTTACCAAATTCATTATCAACGGATGCTAAAGCAGCTGCAGCCATCTCAGCGGCTTCTTCTTCATCCGCTTGTGCGATTTCTGTATTATGACGCAGTGTGTCTGTGTCAGGCACGAAGTCATGAACTTCAATACCCATATCATTAATCATTCCAATAACATCTTCGACTTGTTCCGGGTCGACAATATCACTGGGAAGATGATCATTCACTTCAGCGAAGGTTAAAAACCCTTGGGATTTCCCCTTGGCAATGAGTTCCTTCAGTTGTAGTTGCTGATCTTGATTCGACATAGCATTGATAGTAAAGTAAATTAGCAGGTAATTATAAACTGTAGAGCCATGTAATTTCAATGACAGATTATTTTTCCAGCAGAAAGTCCGGACGAACCAGTAGATTATACCAGTAAAGTTGACAGCAAAAACTATTCCCGAGGCACTCAAGAATATCGATATGCTCTCAATCAAATATCATCGAGTTAAACACTCCACAGTGGTATAAAATCTACTTATCTGGTCACTTTAAATAGGACAGAAAGCTTATGTGGACATTAAAAAATCAGATATTACTTGCCGGACTGGCCATAACTGTCGCTGCAATAGTCTTTTATCAAAAAATCAACGTTGACAGCAAAACAAGTTTGCACGATAAAATGCTCCAGTCTGTTTCCGCTCATAATCACGAAAATGCTTTAATATACGCCGACCAGCTTCTGCAAATTGATCCCAGCAATAGAAAGGCCAAACAAATACTCACCAATTCAGGGCAGATTTTTTACTATTTGCAAGCGGCAAAATCAACCCTAACTAATTTTATTGTAAATAATGAACCACCAACAGACCCGAAACAACTCTACAAACAATTCAACAAGGCTAGAGTCTACGTAGCAAAGGCGGTAGCGATTGACCCCCATTCACTCTCTACAACTCATTTTGAAGAAACCCTGGACAAAGACCAGACAACCTTGATTCATCTTATCTCTATTGATATCTTCAATTCAGCTCAGCGCGTCATCGATACAGCAGGCTCAAGCTACAGAAAAACACAGAAGATCCTCAACACAGCCGAAACATCTCAATATCTCGCAACATTTCTTCCATACCAGTCAGCCTGGGCTAGCGTAGACTCATCACACCAAAAAGTCAGAGAAAAAACGCTTCCTGAGCTGGATGAAATGATAGCTACTGGTCAATTGATGTCAGAGTACAAACAAGGTAAGTCCAGAAATTATACCAAGCTTTTAGTCACATATATCGACCAGGTACAAAAGACTGTGGATACTTTAATCGCCACCAAAGGTAGCTATGATGATTTCTCAAAATCTGCAAAATCTGCGACAACAATGTACGAAAAATTACAAAGCAAACTAGTGAAGCAGATCCCGGATGCAACCACAAAATCGGGTACATTTAGCAAGTTGTTAACCGCTCTACCGAAGTATCAGATCGCTCAAAACAGTAAAATAGCAAACATAATCAATGCGAATGAGACGCTATACACCCTATAAAGGCTGATCGCGCCCATTCCTCCCTGCTTATACAGCGCTTTGTAATAAGCACGGTGAGTTCAGACACAACCAACTGATAATAATATCTCGAGATTCCTGGCAATTTGCATGCATGATTTTTGGTATAAGATAAAGCTGTACGGCACAATCAGTGCTGTTTTTTTTCTCCCCTATGAAAAAAGAAAACACATTGAACGAAATATTCGAGGCAAGGAAGAGTTTCGCAAGCTCTCTGAAGCTGATTGGGTTCTGGTTTCCTGGGCAAAAAGCGGTCGAACATGGCTTCGGGTCATGCTATCTCATTATTATCAGCAACGATTCAATATTCCCCAGCAATATTTACTGGATTTTGATAACTTCAAAATAATTAATCCACAAGCTCCTTCTGTTTTCTTTACACATGGTAATTATTTAAAAGATTACACCGGCAATAAAGACACGAAACGTGATTTTTATCACAAAAAGATAGTTTTACTGGTGCGAGACCCGAGAGATGTTGCTGTATCACAGTATTTCCAATGGAAATACAGAATGAGCCCGCGCAAAAAATCCTTGAATGATTACCCTCCTCACGAAGCAGACATATCAATGTATGCGTTTGTGACCAGCAAGGATTGTGGATTACCAAAGGTAATCGACTATTTTAACGGCTGGATACGGGAAAAAGACAAAGTGGCTAATTTATTGATGGTCCGATATGAAGATATGCGTAAAAACCCGGAACAAGTCATGCGCAGCATTCTGGAGTTCACTGGTACGCCTGGTTCGGAACAACAAATCAGGGAAACAGTTGAATTTTCCGCCTATCAAAACATGAAAAAACACGAGGAGAAACAAACCATTTCGAATAATCTTGGCCGCCTTGGTGCAAAACAAAAAGGCAACCCCAACTCAAGCAAGGTGAGGCGAGCCAAAGTTGGCGGGTACAAAGACTATTTTGACGAACAGCAGCTTAAGGTGATCAACACTATAATGCGAGACCAGCTGCTACCAGAGCTTGGCTATCTTGCTGACTGACCAAGACCATTTTTTAATCAAGTTCTGCCTGCAGTGCCTTAAACCACTCCTGCTCATGCGCATTGGCGAGATCAGGATCAGACTCTAAATGTGCTTTTGGCGGTAAAAAACCTTTCTCTTTGGCAATACTTAAAAACTCCTGGCATTGCTGCATATCTCCTTGCGTGCTATAGACGCAGGCGAGATTATACGCTGCCAGACCCGGGTTTCGTGCTTCTGATTCTTTAAATTTCTCAAGCGCTTCATGCTTGAGTTCAGTTGACTTATCAGGACTTGCGTTTCGAGCCTGAGCAAGTAGCGTTGCACCCCAGTCGTTTAGAATCCCGGCACTTTCCACGTCCTTGATTGCTGCTGAATGAAATTTTTCGCCGGCTCTTTTGTATAACTCTTTGGCTTTTTTTCCATCTGAAACCAATGCCAGCTCGTATAAAGCCAACCCCCATTGATGGAGTGTGTTGACATCTTCTGGATTCAGACGGTTCGCTGTTTCAAAATTTCGGCACGCTTCCCTGAGATGACGAGCAGATTCGCTATCGATTAACTTATGCGCAATTTGAACATTGCGCATACCTTTTGAATAATTTGCTTTGGCTCTAAGTGATGCTATTGCCATATCTGGTTTTTCCTGTTCCCTGGATTATTATTTGGACACCCGAACAAGCAATTAGACTTGCAAAGGTATTTCTATCAGGCAAATATTAAGAGATTCATTAGAAATTCACAACCCTAAAAAACAATTTATCAAACTTAAATTACATATCCTTGCAAAACCCCGCGGACTAACCTGAGCTCGATTGAGCCTGCTGCAATTAAACTTTTTGATAAATATCCGAACCTTTTTGCCTGAACTCCTTGGACTTATCATCCATTCCTTGTTTCAAAGCTTCTTGTTCACTGACACCTTGCTTTGCCGCATATTCTCTTACATCCTGACTGATTTTCATCGAACAAAAATGTGGCCCGCACATTGAACAGAAATGAGCCACTTTCGCTGAATGTTGCGGTAAAGTCTGATCATGAAACTGAATGGCTTTTTCCGGATCGAGCCCCAGGTTAAACTGATCCTCCCAGCGAAATTCAAAACGCGCCTTGGACAAAGCATTGTCGCGCACTTGAGCTCCAGGATGGCCTTTTGCCAAATCGGCAGCGTGAGCGGCAATTTTATACGTCACAATGCCTTCGCGCACGTCTTCTTTATCTGGCAGCCCCAAATGCTCTTTCTGGGTAACATAACAAAGCATTGCACAACCATACCAGCCAATCATTGCGGCTCCGATTGCAGATGTAATATGATCGTAGCCCGGTGCAATATCGGTCGTTAACGGTCCTAATGTGTAAAATGGAGCCTCATCACATTCCGCCAGCTGCTTGTCCATATTTTCCTTAATCAACTGCATGGGAACATGCCCCGGACCTTCAATCATGGTTTGTACATCATGTTTCCAGGCTATTTTAGTGAGTTCACCAAGGGTTTCAAGCTCGCCAAACTGTGCTTCATCATTCGCATCCGCAATCGAACCGGGACGCAAACCATCACCGAGTGAGAATGAAACATCATAGGCTTTCATGATTTCACAAATGTCTTCAAAATGCGTATACAGGAAACTCTCTGTGTGGTGAGCCAAACACCATTTGGCCATGATTGATCCACCTCGTGAAACAATTCCGGTTACCCTTTTTGCAGTCAATGGCACATGGTGAAGCCGAACACCGGCATGGATGGTAAAGTAATCAACACCTTGCTCTGCCTGCTCAATCAGGGTGTCACGGAATATAGCCCAGGTCAGATCTTCCGCTTTGCCGTTGACTTTTTCCAGTGCCTGATAAATTGGTACAGTGCCGATTGGAACCGGCGAGTTGCGGATAATCCACTCCCGTGTCTCATGGATGTTTTTACCTGTCGATAAATCCATCACCGTGTCGCCACCCCAGCGAATTCCCCACATCATCTTCTCAACTTCTTCTTCGATCGAAGATGTCACTGCCGAGTTACCCAGGTTACAGTTCACTTTGACCAGAAAATTGCGGCCGATAATCATTGGTTCCAGCTCAGGATGATTGATATTTGCAGGAATAATTGCGCGCCCACGCGCCACTTCATCACGTACAAATTCAGGCGTAATCTGCTGCTGGATATTCGCACCAAATGACTCTCCGGGATGCTGAACCTGAAGACTGTCTGCCAGTGCTTCTCGCTTCAGGTTTTCACGAATTGCAATGTATTCCATCTCGGGCGTAATAATGCCTTGCCGTGCATAGTGCATCTGCGAGACATTCAAACCGGCTTTTGCACGAACAGGCAGCCTGTGTAATGAAGGGAAACGAATCGCCGCAAGTTTCGGATCTGTCAATCGCTGCTGCCCATAACTGGAGGAGAGCCTGTCGAGTTGTTCAGTATCACCACGCTCTGAAATCCATGCCGAACGGACTGGCGCCAATCCACTTCTGAGATCAATTGTTACCTGAGGATCAGTGAACGGTCCTGAAGTATCGTACAAATAAACAGGTGGATTTTGTTCTGCACCAAAACTGTTTGGTGTTTCTGACAGAGAAACCTTGCGCATAGGAACGCGGATATCCTGGCGGCTACCTGTTACGTAGACTTTTTCCGATGATGGATAAGAAGTCATATCAACATTTTGCGTGTTGATTGATTTCCCAGATTGTTCCTTTACTGCACTCATGTTGTTGCTCCGCTTTTACTAACGCTGATCGCACTCCTTCACTTTAAGTTTGATGGAGTGTTTGTGTCGAACAAATGTACTACCAGGAAAACTGCTGATACCAGCAGATTCCCAAGCGTTGTCTGTTATTTTAAATCATCTTGCACTAATCCCGGACTAAAGACAATCCTGGTTTAGCGTGTAACCATAAACAATGATGATCATGCATAGAGTTTGGTCATTTTCACCGTAGCTCACTTTTTTAACCACGAAGATAGCGATGTATTTGCTGCAAAAAATACTTGGTATTGAATTGCTGCGCTTGCTGTTCGCAGGATTCACGCATCACATCACACTGTTTTCTGGATAAATTGCCAACTGCTTCAATCAATTTCTGCTGGTTGACTGCCTTAATCAAAATACCTGTTTCGCCATCAATAACGGTTTCAAGCAATCCTCCTTCAGCAACACCAATAACCGGCTTGCCTGCTGCCATTGATTCCACAGGTGAAATCCCGAAATCCTCATCTAGCGGCAAATAAATCGTGGCAATCGCGTTAGCAACAAGATCAACTAATTGCTGTTGACTGATCCAGCCTGTGAATTGAATATTCGCTGCATTTCTTGCTAACTGCTTTAAACGTGTCGTATCACTTCCACCAGAGGTAACAATCAATTGCCTGTCTGGCATTTCCAAAAATGCTTTTACGATCAAATCAACTCTCTTGTAAGGCTCTAGACGCGCGGTGGAGAGATAATAATCACCACAACCTTGCCAACGGTAACACGTCGTGTCGACTGGTGGATAAACCACATCTGAATCCACACCAAGGTAGTTGCGCAAACGCTGTTGAACATTTCTGGAATTTGCAATAACACAATCCATTTTTTCGACTGCCTGTTCAAAACGTGGTTGCACATAATGTATCAATGCATTCAAAACAGGCCGCTGCCACACTGGAATTTTGTTGAGATAATAGTCTTTCAAATCATAAACAAACCGGGGCGGCGTATTGCAGTAATAAATATTTTTTCCGTTACCATGATTCCATACTGCAACCGGGGCATAACTACCGCTATAGATCACCGTATCAAAATCAGCCAGGTCATGCATTTTATTTCGAAACACATACAGCATTTTAATTGCTTGCAATGCCGGGTGTGAAACCGGCCCGGTTAATGTATGAGCAACGTCTTCATCATACAAGTCAGGGTTAATAAAACCAGTATGTAGTTGCATGTTTGGAAATGACCCTGCTGTGGTTATCGCCAATTGTTCTGCGCCACCATTTGCGAGTAGAAAATCATATAAAAAAGCATCAGGCATTCAGAAAACGCCTGCACTGTTCAGGGAGATGACCAAAATATACTGGAGGACGATGAACGGTTGCATACGGTTGATTGCGAATACGCTGGTATTCTTGTTCCATCACCGGCCAAGGATGATTATTCATGCTTACATTGGTTGCAACTCCGCCATGAAATTGATGAAATGTTGCCTCACCTAATAACATAACTGGCGTGAAATACTGATGCGCGTGAATCCGATTAAACAGATCAAGATTAACCAGCCCTCCTCCAGCGCTTGTAAACTGCTCATCAAATCCCCCAACATCAATCAAACAACTTCTTTTTATCACAAAGCAATTACTTTCAGACAACTCCGAAAAAAAACCATTTTTACTGGACAAGGCAACACTGGAAACATCAAATAGTAAATAACCATCATTTTGCCAGTCAATCGAACCCAGCAGTTGGTCTTCAATAAGCTGGTTATAGCCTTGTTCAATTGATATATTTTGTGGTTCCAATCCTAAATGCATCCCCAATGTATAAACAAAAGGGTCAGAGTAGAGTTGTGCGGATTTCAATGCATAATGGATAATTCCTGGTGACAGAATTCGCGCTCCATCAATACAACACATAACATAATCACCACGTGCTTCCTGAATCGCTGCGTTCATCGCATGACATGGAGAGGCATTCGCTGCCTGGAAGTAGCGATACTTGAATTCACTACCAAACTTTTCTACTTCGTTTCGATCCAGCGCATGCGGTGAACCATTATCAATCACAATAACTTCATATTCGATTTCTTCTATATCACGCTGATACTCCCGACTCAATGAGAACAAGGTTCTCGCCGCTTCTCGACGCATATTATAAAAGTTGATAATAATTGATAGCTGCATCCGTATCCGCTCAGATCATATCATTCAATCTACTGTCTTGTGGCTATTCATCAGCTGGTTAGACATTCCCATAAAATCTCACAATGCTGTTTCTGTCTGTATCACAAATCAATGATGCCCTACTTTTTCAACAACCTGAATCAATCACTCCAGGCGAACTATTCCTGGTTTTCTTCACAATTCAAACGCTGAACTGCGTGTTCATAAAACTGCAAATCCTGCTTGTTCTGATCAAAAAGAATTTCATATAAATTCTCACCCAGTTCGCTTTCTATGCGTTTGAGTTTATCTTCCAGAGTGCCTGTTGATTGATCTGTTACATTTTTTTTGGATGGAATCAGTGAGAGATTAATGTGATGCCTGGTCAGCTT
Source organism: Crenotrichaceae bacterium (assembly GCA_011322755.1). Classification (GTDB taxonomy): domain Bacteria; phylum Pseudomonadota; class Gammaproteobacteria; order Methylococcales; family DRLZ01; genus DRLZ01. The sequence goes on along the minus strand of DRLZ01000353.1, from coordinate 1,363 downwards.
ACGCTGTAAGGCTGACATCGATCGATCAAATTGTTCAACAACACCAAGTACAGAAAAATGTTCGCTTTGAGCAAGGGCATATTCCAAACACAATTGGTCAGTTAATGCCTCAGTCACTGTAGAAGTACAATAGCGAATAAAATAATTGAAAAACATTTTAGAGCCCAGATCCAGGTGCCACTGAACATAATCAGCAAAATTATAGCGTTTGGCAGCATTAGCACTTGCGTTATCAACACGTTGATTACGTTCGAAACGATAGGCTGAACTCGCTCTTATCACCGGATGTCGCAACATCATAATAATGTAGAATTCAAACTCCGGGGTCGATTGCAATGGCAGAGGCAGATGATGGCTTGCAAATGCCAGAATATGCGGATGTGAGCGAAGAAATTCCTCCAGAAACGGCTGCTTACCAGCCGCAAGCGCGTCTGAATCACGATGATCAATGAACTGGTTCTGGTAATTATGTCGCAGAATATTATCGACTGATGTCCCTGCATTTTTAAAGATATGCGCATGCAGGAGAATCTTGCGCGGCAGTGTTGATACCATTTTGATTAATCAGCTACCAACTTACAACAAAGCAATACCGGCCAACCTCAGTCTCTGCAACCGATTGATTACAAAAGCTATTTTCAATACAGGCGACACAGCCTTGAAAGCACATTCGATTAGCCAAGCTTGAGCATTCCATCCAGCGCCTGTTTGGCATAGCGAGCGATCGTCTCATCAACTTTTATCTGATTCACCACGTTACCATCAACAAGGTTTTCCAGCACCCAGGCCAGGTGTTGTGGATCTGTTCGAAACATCGTCGAGCACATGCAGACCATCGGCGACATGAAATGAACCTTTTTGCCTTGATGTTTGTATTGATTTTTCAACCGGTTTACCAGATTAAGCTCGGTCGCAACCAACCAGCGAGTGTTCGGTTCTGCATTATGAATCGTATCAATGATATATTCGGTTGATCCAACATAGTCTGACTTCTGACATACCTCAAAAGGTGATTCTGGATGTGAAATAACTTGGGTTTGCGGATATTTTTCCAGAAACGCATCGATATGCTGAGACTGAAACATCTGATGAACCGAACAAAAACCTTTCCACAGAATCATTTTGGCGTCGCTGATCTGTTGCTCTGTCAGTCCACCCATGGGTTTGTCGAAATCCCAGGTGACCATTTGTTCCAGCGGAATACCTTTTCGATAGCCTGTGTTTCTGCCAAGATGCTGGTCAGGAAAGAACAAAATCTTCTCACGACGCTCAAAACTCCAGTCCAGTATTGGCGGAGCATTGGTTGAAGTACAGACAATACCGCCATGTCGACCACAAAATGCCTTCAGATCAGCTGCTGAGT
>DRLZ01000352.1 GCA_011322755.1 Crenotrichaceae bacterium | reverse complement strand
GGTTGTGTTGACGAGACATGAAAAGGCCCGCAAATCAATCGCTCTCCTATTGCTGCTAACTGATCATCCAGATACACCAGGGGGAGCGAACTTCGTTCCCATGGAGGGATACCAAGTTCCTGAAAAATGGCTTTTAATTCACGATGTCCTGTTCTGCCAGGTAATTGGCATTTTTCTCTACCGTTGCGAAAGCGAATAGTGATTGTTGAGCTGTTCCAGGTCTGTAAATCAATGCCGCCGGTTTCACTGCTGATTGCTTTTATGTCTCCGAGGTTAGCCGGTAATTCAAGCACGCTTTGTCCATCCCATGGAATCACCAGGCTGGAGTCAAATGGTAGCTTGGGTGGTACGAGGCAAAGTAGATTTCTGTAGCGCCGAAGTTGATATTGTTTGCCATCACTAAGCCATGGCAAACACGGCTGTGCATCAATTCTGGCTCCGATTACTTCTTGTTTAATTCGCCGAATGATTGCTGAGGATGGCAGGTTGAGAGAATGATGGACAAACCATTCACGTAACACTAGATTTTGCATGGCATCATCTTCAGCAATCAGTTTGGAAATGACCAGATGGCCTTCATTATTGACGATTGTTTGCAAGGTTTGCCGGGCGATGTCAGAAATAATCGTATCGGCTTGCTGACAATGCGTTGCATTTCGAGCCAGTGTATTTTGTACACCTTGCCAGCGCTGCTCCAGTTGGGGAATGACGATATGGCGCAAATAATTTCTGTCATAGTCAAGACTCTGGTTTGTCGGGTCTTGCACCCATTGCAAACTGTGTTGAGTGGCATAGTGCAGAATTGTGTCGTGTGTTACAGACAACAAGGGTCTGGCCATCCAGCCGCTAGCAAAGTTTACACAGTCTCGAATGCCTGAAAGTCCGGTAATGCCACTGCCGCGAAATAATCGTAGTAGTACAGTCTCAGCCTGGTCATTGAGATGATGCGCTGTGAGCAATACATCGCCTGCATTCATCACTTCGTGGAATACATTGCGTCGCGCATCGCGGGCAGCCTGTTCGAGACTTTTACCCTTGGTTTGCCGGACATTAACAGTTTTTACTATGCAATCAAGATTGAGTTGATGACAGGTTGTAATACAAAATTCAGCCCATGCTTCTGATTGAATTTGTAGTTGATGATTGATGTGGATGGCAGAAAAGTGATGCTCACAATTAACAGCTTGTAACTGCGTGCATAATTCAAGCAAAACCCTGGAATCCATCCCACCGCTAAAAGCGATGCGGAAATGCTGGGTTTGTGGCAGCTGTTCAAGCTGGTATTGAAACCATGTTGTTGACAGTTGTTGCAATGTCTAGCAGTTGATCTATCGTTTATTTTGATTTGATTGACAGTTTTGAAGTTGATTTTTCAACGCCTTCATTATAAATGCCATAATTCATCAATCGTGCGTAGCGTTTCTGTATCATTTCATCAGTCGACAGCTTATCCAGAATTCTGAATCCCTTGAGTAGCGCAGCTTTAAGGTTTTCTCCTGCAAATTCAATATCACGATGTGCTGCACCGAGCGGTTCCTGAATGATATCATCGATTAATTCAAGTTCCAGTAAACGTTCGGAGGTAATATTCATGGCTTCTGCAGCCAATTCTGCCTTGTCTGCATTTTTCCACAAAATGCTTGCACAGCCTTCAGGAGAGATGACTGAATATGTACTGTATTGCATCATCAACACTCTATCGCCAACCCCAACAGCCAAAGCACCGCCAGAACCTCCTTCACCAATCACAGTACAGATAATGGGCACACGTAATGTTGACATTTCAAACAGGTTTCTGGCGATTGCCTCACTTTGCCCACGCTCTTCAGCATCAATACCTGGATAGGCCCCAGGTGTGTCGATTAAAGTAATCACTGGCAAACCAAAGCGCTCAGCCATTTTCATCAATCGTAATGCTTTTCGATACCCTTCTGGTCTGGGCATGCCAAAATTTCGTTTGATTTTTTGTTTGGTATCACGCCCTTTTTGATGACCAATTACCATCACAGATCGACCATCGAGTCGAGCCAGACCGCCTATAATTGCGGCATCATCAGCAAATGCTCTGTCACCATGCAGCTCATTGAAATCAGTGAAGACAGTGCTCAGGTAATCCTGGGTATAGGGTCGAAGCGGATGGCGTGAAAGTTGTGAGACCTGCCATGCAGACAAGGATGAAAAGATTGCATTTGTTAGTTTTCGACTTTTACCCTGGAGGGTTGCAATCTCTTCGCTGATATTAATCTCGTTATCGAAACCAACATTGCTGAGTTCCTCGATTTTAGCCTCCAGCTCTGCAATCGGTTGCTCGAAATCGAGAAAATGTTTGCGAAAATTGGCGTTTTGTATTTTTGTGTTGCTCACGGATACCTCTTATCCCTGGATAATCAATCAGAACAGGTTAACTTGGGAACTATACCCAATTTCAGTGAAATGGTCACCTTGTAAAGCAATATTGAGGTAGTGGTTAAGAGTGGTGAAGCAATGCGCATTTGGTGGAATGGGTAGCGCAAGTCTTATCGATCGGCTTGCTAGTGGCTTGATAGCAAGGTACCGATTCCCTGATCAGTAAATAATTCAAGCAGTACGGCATGTTCATTTGTGCCATTAATAATATGAGCGCTGGAAAGGCCATTTTTTAATGCGTCAATTGCACAGTTGACTTTTGGTAGCATTCCGCCGGTTATAGTGCCATCAGTCACTAGATTGTTAATGTCTGAGAGTGATAATCCTGTGAGCAATTCACCGGATTGATCAAGAATTCCTGAAGTATTGGTGAGTAAAATCAATTTTTCAGCATTGAGAACCTGCGCCATCTTGCCAGCGACAAGATCCGCATTGATGTTATAAGAGTGTCCATCTTCGCCAACGCCTATCGGTGCAATAATCGGGATAAAACCCTTATCAACAAGCGTTTGAATGATTAAAGGATTAATTGTTTCAACTTCACCGACGTGACCCAGGTCAATAAGTTCTGATGGTGTATCGTGTGATGTTTGATTGAATGCAGTGAGTTTTTTTGCTTTAATCAGGTTGCCATCTTTCCCTGTTAACCCGGCGGCTTTACCACCGTGCTGGTTAATCAGGCTAACAATTTGTTTATTGACCAAACCACCGAGTACCATTTCGACAACATCCATGGTTTCACTGTCAGTCACTCGCATTCCATTGATAAAGTTGCTTGTTTTACCCAGACGCTTGAGTAAATCTCCGATTTGTGGCCCTCCACCATGAACTACAACAGGATTTAATCCGACCAGTTTTAATAACACGATGTCCTGTGCAAAGCTATGCTGCAGTGCATCAGTTACCATTGCATTCCCACCAAATTTGATGACGACTGTTTTATTCGTAAAACGTTGAATATATGGTAATGCTTCAATTAATACCTGCGCAATATAATCGGCAGTATCAGTTTTGGGTGGTCTTTGTTTTTCCATGTATGCCTGGTTGTAAGAAAAGCCGGTTTAAAAAGGAAGTTGAAGTGCTGAGTTTTTGGGTGCTAATTTCTTGAAGGATTTCATTAATGTCTGTAATCCTTCTTTTGAATTGGCTTGAAAGCGAAATACCATGCCTCCCGGATTTTTATCATAGCGTACAATTATCCAGCCAATTTTGGTGACTTCGACCCTGAGTGAATGCTGAGTTGAGGTGACTGTATTGGAGGATTGCTTTAATTTCTGATCCCATTTAGCTAGCAGGCTAATTGCTTCGTTTTCAGAAATAGCACTGAACAATGGCTGGGTTCCAACATAATCAGGTAACTCTGAAAAGAATTCACTTGATGACAGGTCTTGTGCTGATAAAATTTCAAGTAAGCGCGCGCTTGCATAGAGTGCATCGGGGTAGCGTAGCCAGCGGTCTGCAAATACAAACTGACCATCCATGTTACCAGCTAAAGGCATATTATCTGGAGCCAAATGAGTAAACACATCCTCACCTGCCAGATGAGTTAGTAATTTTCCACTAAACCTTGTTACTGTTTTGGCTAATGCTGAAAAACCATCGTTATCGAACAGAATGTCTGCACCTGGAAAGGTTTGCAATATATCGGTGGTAAGTGCCATCATGACTCTATCCGGCCAAATGATATGGCCAGAGGAGTCAATAATAGCTAATCCAGTACCTTCTGTATCATAGGCTATTCCAAGGTCTACCTGTTCTGTTGTGACAATTCCACAGAGCTGTTGTAAATGAGATGGATTTCGATGGTCAAACAGCTGCTCTTCATTATTGTCTACCGGTACAGGTTCTGTCATATTGACAACATCACAGCCCAATGCTTTAAACAGACTCCCAGCTAGATTTCTAACTGAATTAGATGATGAGATGACTGCGACTTTCATATTACAGTGAATGTGGATGTCTTCAACAATAGCACCGATATAATCAGCTTCGGTATCCGTATCCGATGAAGCTGAAACACCCAGGCCTTCAATATAGGATTCAGATTGTATTCGTTTATCGACTCTCTCTAATAATTCGGCTGAAACATAGCCACCACTGAAAAGAAACTTTAATTTGCAGCTATTGGGAGGTAATAAACTGTTGCTGACAACAATGCCAATACTGTCCTTGGGAAATTGTGTTGAGAACGCAACAACAGGACTGGCAATTCGTTTCAAATTTAATAACTTGCTTCCGGCAGTTAATAATCCTGAAGATATCCCTTGTAATACCTTATTACAGGGAACAGAGTGACCGACTCCAACCACTATTTTGGTCATTCCTGCCTCGAGTAATTCAGTTCCCAGAGCGCGTCCGGTATTTTTTAAATATTCAGTGCTGAAATCTTTATCGATGATTCCATAAATACCTGTTGTTAGTGGTGGTGTGACAGGAATATCAACCGTGTTTGAAGACAGGACTTCAATTTCAGAGGCATTATTGTTCTTTGTATCAGGTTTTGTGCTTAAGCCCAAATATTCGTCCTCGAGATCACTCATCATGGCATCTGCTTTTGCAAACTGTTGGTCGAGTTCGCGGATCAATTCATCTCCTCGTGCAGCAAGCCGTTTCTCTTCCTCTTCCTCAGTTGTTATTTCAACTTCAATCGTATCACTACCGTCAGAAATCTCTCGAATATTAAGTAATCGCGTATGCTTGATCAGATCAGAAAACATTGAGAAATTTAGTTCGTAACTGACTCCTTTAGTTCCCTTGGCAGCATCTAATGCCAGTTTTTTCAATTCTGATATATCACTTTCAAACCAAGTGTTTAGTTTGCGTAATAACCACAAACTTAGTGCAGCAAGTATGACTAATGACGATATCAGGGCAATGGCAGCATAGAGTAACGTGTTGGTATCGACAGGTGTACGAATCCAGTAGCGAAGTTCCCAGGGGGTTCCGGTAATCAATAATGTGCCGGTTGGTTCAGTATCCAAAATTGATGAATCGCCTCTACTTGCCAGTTTTTTATTTTCCTGAAACAAGGCAATTGTGCTGTTTTGTTGTGGAAGTGTCGAAATAAATTTTTTGATTCTGTCAGTTGAAAAACTCGCGAGTACTGTGCCTACAATTTTCTCATTCTGGTACACAGCCCGGGCAATCGCTATATGCGCTTGAGGCAAATTCATTTGGACGATTACAGGAGGTGGATTTTCTGATTGTGCAGTTTGCAGCAGTTCAAGATCGGCATAACCAAGATGAGGTGTTTGGGATTCATCAATCTGATTCGTCCCAGGTAGTAGTAGACGTATACGCAACAATCCTGATGTCTGGTTTTTCAGCTCACGCGCTTTTTGTTTACGCTGATTGTCTTCCGCCTTGAAAGTATTGATAATTGCTTGATCACTTGCCACAGCTTCAACCCATTGGCTTAAGCTTTGCGCTTCATTTGAAATACTTCCAGCGATGACTGTAATCATCGACAGTATATTCTGTTGTCGCTGGTTTTTAATTTTATTCTGGGTCATCAGATAGATGCTTGAAACCAACAGGATTATCAATAGAGAAATTGCAAGATATGCCATGAGTATTATTTTTTTTAATGTCATTCTCTCTATCCTGTTCTTGCTATTTTATTCGCGTTGATTATTGTCTTCCTGTGTGACCAAATCCACCTTCGCCTCTTGAAGATTCAGTAAAGCTGTCAACCACTTCAAATTGGGCATGGATAACAGGGACAAGCACTAACTGTGCTACACGCTCACCTATTTCTATATTAAACGGTTGATGACTACGATTCCAGCAGGATACAAAAACCTGACCCTGATAATCAGAATCAATTAGCCCGACTAAATTACCCAGCACAATACCATGCTTATGGCCAAGCCCGGAACGAGGGAGCAATATTGCGGCCAGATCCGGATCTTGAATGTAAATCGCCATTCCTGTTGGTATTAAAATAGTCTCCCCAGGATTAATTGTAGTTGGAGTATCCAGGCAAGCAAGTAAATCAAGACCTGCTGACCCTGATGTGGCATAGTGTGGCATTGGGATTTCGTTGCCAAGACGTGTGTCCAGTAGTTTAAGTTGTATGTTTTGATGCATAGTAGTGTTGTGCTATTATTTTGATGATATCAACTGCTAATCGTTTTTTTGAGCGTAATGAAAATGTTTGCTGACCATTATTCCATAGTACCGATGCAGCATTATTATCACTGCTAAATCCGCCGTCAGCAATTCCAACCTGGTTTGCAATAATCATATCGAGTTGTTTATCTCTAAGTTTTTCTCTTGCGTAGTGTTCCAGGTCGTTGGTTTCCGCAGCAAAGCCGACACAGAATACATCGGCATGTGATGACGCGACTGCTCTTACTATGTCTTGTGTTTTGTTTAAGATGACTGTCAGTGTATCGGCATTTTTTTTAAGTTTGGTTGTTGAGACCTGTGCTGGCGAGTAATCAGAGACAGCAGCACAACCAATATAAATATCCTGACAAGAAATGTGTCCCATAACTGCATCATGCATTTGCTTTGCAGTCTGTACCTGAATTGTTGTGGCAGTTTGAGGCGAAGAGATAGCCACAGGGCCGCTGACGAGCGTAACCTTTGCCCCGGCATTGATGGCTGCATGTGCCAAAGCATATCCCATTTTTCCGGAGCTGTGATTACTGATATAACGAACAGGGTCAATTGGCTCCCGGGTCGGTCCTGCAGTAATTAACACGCGTCGCTTGGTAAGTAAGTTGTCAGCCGCATCAGCATCACTGAGTTGATCCAGAATCTGTTGAGGTTCAACCATTCTGCCGGGTCCAGTATCGCCACAGGCTTGATCACCTATACCAGGTCCAATTAGCCGGATTCCACGTTGTTGTATACTCTGAATATTGTCCTGGGTTGCAGGATTACTCCACATTTTCTGATTCATTGCTGGTGCAAGAATAATTGGTGCGGTAGTTGCCAGACAGAGTGTAGAGAGTAAATCATCAGCAATTCCACAGCGTAGCCTGGCAATAAAGTCAGCAGTTGCAGGCGCAATGAGTATTGATTGAGCCCAACGAGCCAGTTCAATGTGATCCATTGCAGAGGGATGTTGTGATTCAAACAGGTGCGTATAAACACGATGCCCTGTGAGAGCCTCAAAAGTCAGCGGGGCAATAAATTTTACAGCAGACTTGGTCATGACAACGTGTACTGTGTAATCTGCCTTGCATAACAGTCGTACCAACTCTGCTGATTTATAGGCTGATATTCCTGCGCAAACACCAACAATGATCTGTTTTGCCATATTTTCAATTGTATTGTGATTATGAACCAGGCTTGTATTATCTTACGTAATAGACAATGTTGAAACTGATAAATTTATAGGCATCTCAAAGTCTGTTGTGTTGCTCGTCTATACTTTTGGAATGAATAAATATTAAAGAGATAAAACATATGGCAATCACTGACTGGCCTGTAAATGAACGACCACGTGAAAAACTCATGAAACATGGTTCACAATCACTGTCAGATGCTGAACTACTGGCTATTTTCTTACGCACAGGCATTCAGGGCGTGACAGCCGTAGACCTGGCTCGGCAACTACTCGATCAGTTTGGATCATTAAAAGCGCTGCTCGAGGCTGATCGAAAAGTTTTTTGTAATAGCCCGGGGCTAGGGCCTGCAAAATATGCGTTATTACAATCAGTACTGGAGATGGCTAATCGCTATATTATGGAAGACCTGGAACAGAATTCAGCGCTTACCAGCGTGAAGAAAACACGTGCTTATCTGACTCAAAAGCTGCGTGGCTACGGGCATGAGGTATTTTCCTGCTTGTTTCTGGATAATCGTCACAGAGTGATTGTGTTTGAAGAACTGTTCCATGGTACTCTGGATAATGCGATTGTCTACCCAAGGCAAGTTGCCAAGCGTGCGCTTAAACATAATGCTGCAGCGCTTATTTTGGCGCATAATCATCCATCGGGTGAAACCAGTCCAAGTGAGCAAGACAAGCAACTAACCAATCGTCTTAAACAATCGCTGGGGTTATTTGACATTACTGTTCTCGATCATTTTATCGTTGGCGACGGGCAAGCATACTCTTTTGCTGAGCATGGCTTGATTTAATCAATCTGAGTCTTACAGGCATTGCTTTTAGATGTTTCGCAATGAGGTTAATTACGAGAAAAACGATTGTTATTGCCTGTTGAGGTCACATCGTAACCATGGATGCCGGTGTGATTGGTTGGCTAGGGTTGATGTTTGGATGTTTGTTGTATGCTGCTGGCTGGAAATGGCCATGTTATACTGTATAGATGCGCAGTAAAATACTCACCTCATAGGTTACTAATACCAGATATCCACCAAAGATCATCGAAAGCACTGAACTCATGGGTATGAGCCTAAGCAAACGATGGCGAATATGCAATACACACATGAGTAGTCCAACGCAGGTCAACCCATATTTCACGAAGAAAAAAGCCAGGGGGCCATGGTCAAGAATTACGGCCATTACTGGATTAAGCTCACGACCACCATTGGCAAGAATTCGTAGCGTCAATGCAGCGTCAGTAACACTCAGTAAAACAATGCTAACAATGAGTACAAATAACCAGTTTTCGTAAAAATCCGAGTAATAGGGCTGCTGTCTTTCTGTAAGTCGCTGTGGATGATCTCTTCTGCAGTCAATCAGGCATCCTAGTATTGTCCTGAATCCCTGGCTGCGTCGATCAGCGCGTTGTTGACGGCGCTCAGCATAAGTTGTTGACATCATGTTTTCGGATGTATTCTGGATATTATTGTTATTCATGTTTGACCACTTTCAAGAACCAGGCTGGTCTCATACTACAATTCCATGAGTTGCAGTGCAAGTTGTTTGTACTTTTCCGAGGTTTTCTGAATAACCTCGGCAGGTAATTCAGGCGCAGGTGGTTGTTTGTTCCAGTGCAGTGTTTCAAGATAATCCCTGACATACTGCTTATCGAAGCTTGGTGGGCTGATACCTGTTCGATAACTTTCAATTGGCCAGAATCTTGATGAGTCCGGAGTTAAAACCTCGTCTATCAAGTGTAGTGTGCCCGCATCGTCAAGACCAAACTCAAATTTTGTATCTGCGATAATGATTCCTTTCGAAGCAGCATATTTAGCGGCTTTAATGTATATTCTTATACTCACATCACGTACCTGTGCTGCAATATCAGCACCAAGCAATTCAACAGTATCCTCGTACTGTATATTTTCATCGTGATCGCCAATTTCAGCTTTCGACGATGGCGTATAGATCGGATTGGTGAGTTTTTCAGCCATTTGTAGTCCAGGTTCAAGTTGAATGCCACAAACTTTGCCACTTTGCTGATAATCTTTCCAGCCAGAACCAATGAGATACCCGCGTACGATTGCTTCCACAGGGAGCGCTTTGAGTCGTTTAACGACAACGGCATGTCCAAGAATTGGTTCGAGTTCTCTTCTATTCGGGATCACATCCTGGAGTGCAATATTTGTTAAATGATTCGGGATAACTGATGCTGTTCTGGCAAACCAGAAATTGGAAACATCGGTAAGTATTTTGCCTTTTTCAGGAACCGGATCTGGAAAAACAACATCGAACGCTGACAGCCTGTCAGTGGTCACAATGAGTAGATGTTTGTCATCAACAGTATAAATATCTCTAACCTTGCCGCGATTGGCAAGTGGCAAGCTGTTTAGCGAAGTTTGATAAAGCGGGTTAGAATAGTTCATTGTATGTAAATTATAATCCGAAGAAATACTGCAAGCAGGTGACATCGTTTGTAATTATTAACATATTATGTACTCAAGCATAAAGCGAAATATATGAGCTGGACAGGAAAGATAATCGGGGGAGCGATTGGTTTAATTGGAGGGCCAGCTGGCGCATTGATTGGTGTTGCTATTGGTCATCAGTTTGATAAGAATACAAATCGACAGCGATTACAGAGTGCAACGAATCGATCACTTGCACAGCAAAGTTTTTTCGAAGCAACCTTTCTGTTAATGGGGCATTTGGCAAAAGCTGATGGTCTTGTTTCCAAGCAAGAGATCGAATTGGCCAAATCGGTCATGGACCGTATGAAATTATCACCTCAGTTGCGTCAATCTGCAATGGAATTATTTCGACAAGGTAAAGATGCTGATTTTGTCTTTGAACCTATTCTGAATACACTCTACCAAAATTGTGCTGGTGATTCTGACATGATGCGCTTATTTCTTGAGTTCCAGCTTCAGACAGCGTTGTCAGATGGAAGGATTGATCCTGTTGAAGAGGCTATATTGCAGCGAATTTGTGAGTGCTTGTCGATTCCCAAGTACCAGTATTTTGCGTTAAAAATGGCAGTTGAAGCCTACTCACGTATGGGTAATGAAAAAAACCATTATTCTCCTCCTCGGTCAAACAAACCTGATCAGCTGAGTATGAGTGATGCCTATGCAGTACTCGGTGTATCTCGCAGAGCAACCGATAAGGAAATCGAAAAGGCTTACCGCAGAAGGATTAGTCAAAATCATCCGGACAAATTGGCCGCAAAAGGACTTCCAGACGAAATGATTAAAATGGCTACTGAAAAAACCCGTAAAATACGTGAAGCTTATGAAATGATTTGTAAGTCACGCAATTAATTACACGGAGAATAAGGAGAATCAATCAATGCCATCATTTGATATTGTCTCGGAAATCGACATGCACGAGGTTTCAAATGCAGTTGATCAGGCCAATCGTGAGGTTTCAACACGTTTTGATTTTAAAGGCAGCGATTCAAAAGTTGAGCTGAGTGAATCAATGGCTACATTGTATTCTGAATCTGAATTTCAGCTTGATCAGATGTTGCAGATTCTACACGCTAAAATGGTTAAGCGCAGTATTGATATTGGCTGTCTGGAAACCGGCGATCCAGAAGGTTCTGGGAAATCGTTTAAGCAACACGTCACATTTCGCCAGGGAATCGAGACGCCTTTGGCAAAAAAGATTGTCAAAACAATCAAGGATAAAAAGCTGAAAGTACAAGCTGCGATACAGGGAGAACAAATCCGGGTGACTGGAAAAAAGCGTGATGATTTACAAGCTGTGATCGCTATGTTGAAAAAAGAGGATTTCGGACTGCCACTGCAATATATCAATTTTAGGGATTAGCGCTCGGGTTGACGCTTTTTTGCTTTGCATGGCAGTCTTCGAGTTGTACCAAATGATCGCTTGCCCAGTGTTTTTTTATATGGCTTGTTATCATGCTTAATGACATGATGGCTGACAGCCGTTACCGTTTTTGACAGAACCCCCACTCATGAATATTCGAAAACTACTTGACTCACATGTGAGCCAGGCGCTTCAGTTAGCTGGTGTTGAAGCTGGCACACCTGCACTTATCAAACCATCATCACGTCCGGAGTTTGGTGATTATCAGGCCAATGGCATTATTGGTGCTGCTAAGAAGTTGAATATGAATCCGCGTGAACTTGCGTCAACAGTTCTTAATCATCTGGATTTGTCAGCAATTGCGGAAAAAGTCGAAATTGCCGGGCCGGGGTTTTTGAATATTTATCTGGATTCACGGTGGTTGGCCCAACAGGCAGAATCAGCACTGGAATCTGAAAGTCTTGGTATTCACAAGACAACCACACCACAAACTGTTGTCATCGATTATTCATCACCCAACCTTGCCAAGGAAATGCATGTCGGGCATTTACGTTCGACCATTATCGGTGATGCAGTAGCGCGTGTGTTGGAGCTTTTAGGTGATACTGTCATTCGCCAGAACCATGTGGGTGACTGGGGTACACAATTTGGCATGTTGTTGACCTATATGAATGAACTTGAAGGTGATACTCAATCACTTTCAATGCAACTGGCTGATTTAGAAAAGTTCTACCAGGCAGCGAAACAGCGATTTGATAGTGACGCTGATTTTGCCAGGGCAGCGCGTGAAAATGTAGTCAAACTTCAAGCGGGTGATCCTGAATTTTTAAAACGCTGGAAACAATTTATTGATATTTCACTGCAGCATTGCGATGAGATTTATCAACGCCTTAACGTATTACTCACGCGTGATGATGTGATGCCTGAGAGCGCTTACAACAGTGCTTTGTCACAAGTTGTGATGGATCTTGATCAAGCAGGGTTACTCATTGAAGATCAGGGTGCGAAATGTGTTTTTCTGGATCAATTCAAAGGCAAGGACAACACAATTGTTCCCATGATAGTTCAAAAGTCAGATGGTGGGTATTTATATGCAACCACTGATCTTGCCGCATTGCGGTATCGCTACCAGCAATTGGGAATGACGCGAGGATTATATTTTATTGATGCTCGTCAGAGTTTACACATGCAGCAGGTTTTTGCGGTTGGTAAGCAAGCGGGTTTTGTACCTGAAAATGTGCAACTTGAACATATGGCATTTGGCACCATGATGGGTGAGGACGGCACACCGTTTAAAACCCGTAGCGGCGGCACAGTCAAACTGGTCGATTTGCTGGATGAAGCGCAGCAGCGCGCTTTTGTGCTGGTGACAGAGAAAAACCCGCAGCTGGATGAGGCAACACGTCATCATATTGCCAGAGTAGTTGGTATTGGTGCAGTCAAATATTCTGATCTGAGTAAAAACCGTACTTCTGACTACAGATTTAACTGGGATGCTATGCTCAGCTTTGAAGGCAATACGGCGCCATATCTTCAATATGCTTATACAAGAATTCAAAGCATCTTTCGTAAAGCTGGACAATTTAATCCAGATATCCCTCTGTTGTTTCAAGAACCAGCTGAACGTCAGCTTGCCCTTAAGTTGTTGCAATTTTCTGAGGCGATTGAAAGTGTTGCTAAAGATGGTGCTCCTAATTTATTGTGTAATTATTTATTTGAATTGTCGGGCCTGTTTATGCATTTCTATGAAGTCTGCCCGATTATCAAGGCTGAAGAGAAGATTAAACACAGTCGCCTCAAATTGTCAGCGCTCACCGCAAATACTTTGCAGACAGGACTGGGTTTACTTGGTATTGATGTATTGGAAACAATGTAACAATCAACCCTGTTTTTGCTCTGTCAAATTATCAACGATCGCTTTATTATCGGTGCTTGGAATTCCCATGGGTATGTTATTATGCACGATCACGGGCGTTCGTGCCCTGTATCTCAAGTGTACAGGGAAGTTATGATGACGTCCCCGAGTGTTAATTGAGTGCGTTTCTTCAAGTAATAAAGCAAAAGTCAGGGAATGAGTTGATATGTCTGTTTACTTGCTGCTAGTATTTTTTTGCAGTTTTCTATATGGAGTAAGTGCGATTTTATGCAAGATCGGGCTTCAGCACAAGCGTGATTCTCACCTGCGTGATTATTCTGTTCGTTCGATCCTGAAATTTCTAGTCAAAAATAAAACCTGGTTGCTGGGTATCGTTGTTAGCTTGGTGGCCAATGTGACGATTATTCAAATGCAATCGTTTATTGACGTCTCCGTTGTTTACCCGATACTCAATTTCTCATATATTTTTGTGTTGTTACTGGGCGTGTTTTTTCTGCGTGAAACGCTTAATCAGTGGCAATGGTACGGTGTATTGGCTGTAGTCACAGGGACATTGGTTATTCTCATGATTGCTGATCCAGTCACAGGGACGGGAACCAATATTTCTCGCCTACTTGTCGTGAGTACTTTTTCCCTGATTACAATTGTTTGTTTAATCATTTACGCGTATATAAGAAAAGTCAGCAGTTATGAAATTTTATATGCCGTATGTACAGGTGTTGCGTTTGGCAATGTCGAAACATATATGAAAGCAAATACCAACCTGGTGAATAGTGAATTTGGCGATTTCTCTGTGTTATCAATGGCAAGTCTCATGCAATTTATCAGTATGTGGCCTTTTCTGTTATTGGTTCTATTTGGCATTATTGGCTGGGTTTGTATGCAGATTACATATTCTCACGGCGATGTGTCGGTTACAGTCCCATTGTTTGCGGTCATACAAAGCTCGATTACGCTTGGTTGTGGTTATTTTGTTTTTGGAGAATACTTCTCTTCTCAGAAAGTGTTGGGAGTGGTGATGATCGTATCTGGTGTGATTATGCTGGTTGTTTCTGCGCTGACAAGTCCTGAAGTTGAGACGGTCTGAGCGCATTGCTGGTCAATAAGCAGCCAGTCTTATTGCTTTGTCCATCGTTGATTGGCGCAGGTGTTGAGCGCCGTATTTATTTGCTGGTCAACCAGCTCAAGCAAGATTGGAGTCATCTGAAACTTGGATTGTTGCGGGAAGAAGGACAGTTTCTTTCCAGAGTTGATGTTGCGCAGCGGGTCTACGTTCCTCCAGATTCTTTCAGCCGGTTTTTCTGTTTTCCCCTCAAACAGTTTCAAGAGCCCTACTATTTCCTGCTTGCTATTGGTCAGATAAAAATGATGCAGGAACGCATCAGGCCAGCCGTCGTAATGACCTTCACATTGGAAACAACCCTGCCCATGTTTTTTGCAAGGTTTCTGGTGTCTGGGCACAGACCTGTCTGGGTTATTTCAGAAGACAGTAATACGGCTGTTGCTGCGGGTAATGTGTGCAAGTTCGAGGTTGTGAATGTATTGTTGAAAAATGTTCTGGGTTATGTCTATCGACACGCTGACTTTATAACCACAGTCTCATCAACAGTTCAGGATTCTGTTGAGCAGCAATATGGCATTCCAGTTGAAAAGATCAATGTTATCCATAATCCAGTTGATAGTGATGGTATTCGAAAGAGTGCTGATAACAACCGACCGTTTAACTTTGAATACATTATTGCTGTCGGTCGGTTAGTCAAGGTGAAGCAGTTTGATTTGTTAATCAACGCTTTTTCACACGTGTACAAATCACATGCCGTCCAGCTTGTAATCCTTGGAGAAGGGCCGGAAAAAAAACACTTACAGCAATTGGCAGCAGATTTAAAATTGGCAGATGTTATCCATTTTCCTGGTTTTGTTAATAACCCCTGGGTCTACATGAAGTATGCAAAAATGCTGGTGTTAAGCTCCCGGATAGAGGGTTTTGGCAATGTGATTACTGAGGCAATGACGATTGGCTGTCCTGTTATCGCGACAGCTTGTGGTGGTCCAGCTGATATTATCAAGCATAATAGCAATGGATTGATTGCTGACCAGGATGCGCTTTCTGTTGCACATGCAATAACGCGGTTACTGGACAGTCCAGAGTTGTCCAGATCGCTGTCCAGCCAGGCATTACTTGATGCAGAAAAATATCATCCGATACACAGCAGTGCCTGTTTTAACGATATGTTGCTTGAATTGCTGAATTCAACAAATCATCACACGACTCAGTGCCACAAGAGAACAATGTTATCGATTGATAATGACGCCTGACTGGATGCTTAGTCTGATAGCGTTAACCCAATTGAGTGGACAAGTGGTTAACCCGCAGGGCAAGCAATCGTGCAGAAATTAATATTCTCTTTTTGAATAATTTTTAGGGTTTTTATGCCGTGTAACCGGCTTTTTATAAGACTCATCCCACCGACGACCTGTTTTAGTGTTGATCGTATCATCTTGTTTGTTTTCTGTATCTACCCCGTTGTTTGCAGTGGATGAATTGTTGTCATTGTCAGCTATTTTTGACTGATGAACAGAAATAGCAAATGCTTGTGATCCGAACAGCAAAGAGATTAAAAATACATAGCATGTTGTTTTCTTCATTATGATTCCCTGAAAAGATTTATCTGTGTGGAAGTTTTATCTAGACATACGTTTGATTGCCTATGGTATGGCGTGAATTCCGGATTTAGAACACGACACAACGTTCATATTTAAGTATAGCCATCATTCAATATTTTGTAGCATAAGATAGTAAATTCTTAGAAGCAACATATGTCTTTGTCGTGTATGGAAAAAGTACTTGAATAGACTATGCTTTTGCTATGAATGCACAAACAAATCAACTGATTCTGGTAAACGAATTATTTTCCAGACGGTATCATATTATCGTCCTGCTGATACTTGTTCTCGTACCAGTATTAATTTTTGTCTTGGCATATTTGATTATTTTGGACACGGATGGTGGCTTAGATGTCTTTCGGCTATTTATCAAATTTCTAAGCTCAATGAGTCGAGATGAAAGCGGTGAGATTCAGTGGAGCTTGCTTGGTTATTTTGTTCTTGCATTGTGCTATGTTGTTTATGCAGAACTTGCATGGCGGTTTGAACGTCTGGAATTATCAGAACTAGGGATTCGCTATCATTCACCGTTACCTGATTTTCTTAAATTTGCTCGTCCTGACTGGATGCTGAAGTGGCATCAGATAAAAACACTGTATCTGGATTTACCAATAGCGAACGATAATGCCAAAATGACCAGACTTGTACTGGATACAGGAATCATTCGCAAAAAACTTTTGCTGAACGCCTGGCTTGATCCCTTTGTAGTGAAAAAAGGAGAATCAGTTAAACAGGATGCTTTCAGCCTTCAATCAAAGCAAGAGAAGGATGTACTTACAGACAGTATTCTACTTGCTTTTGTAAACAAGTACGCAGACAAACAATCGCTGCCTGTCCAGGACAAACGAGATCAGTCGTTCTCACTGGAAAACAATCCCTATTCACTCATCACAGCCATCGTGTTTTTCCTGTTGGTTGGCTATGCAGTGATTGATTATGCAGTCATTGAGGCGGTTTACATTGACTACTCTATTTTTGTCTTACACGGCATTGCAGGTGGTTTGTTAGCATTGTGTTTGTTTTATTTGCTCATGAACAAGCAAGTACCTGTTGCTGAAAGTGCATTTTTAGGGGTGTTGACCGGTGTAGCATTTGCATGTGCCTTGTATCCGGGGCTACTTCGAATTAATCTGGTAGGTGCAGAAGATGATGTCCGCATCTATCGTTACCAGATGACGAGTGAACGCACATTTACACCGCTGGATTCAGCGATACCAAACGTTAAAATGTCCAGATATCATGGTTACTGGTCGAGTTTTGAGGTTGGTTCAATTCATGAATTTGAATTGACACAAGGTATTCTAGGCTTTTGGCAATTAAATCTAACACCGATTAACCATAAAGTTGAGAAATTTTATGCCAGTCATTAACAGCTGTTATAGGTGTTGACTACTGAATCTCAGCATGACCATGATTTCGGGCTGCTACAATGGGCGGATTTTGACCCGTCAGCGACTGCTTCATTTGCGCGAGTAGTATCCAGTTGGAGTTGATCATGTGCCAGAAATTTCTGGATTATCACATGAGGTGATGCTGGTACGCGTTAACCCATAAATAAAGGTTAAATGAGTTGAAAAGTCAGCTTAGAGCGCATGTTTTCAGAATGATAGAAGTTGCCAGATTTGGTGATTTTTCCAGTCACTGTGTTGATGTATTTGTATTATCGTTGATAGCAACGAATATTATCGCAGTTATCATTGGTAGTGATGTACACATCCATGCTCAATATGGAGAATGGCTGGATCTATTTGCATTGATGTCAATCAGTCTATTTGCAGTCGAATACATACTCCGGGTGTGGACTTGTGTTGAGCATCCAGAAGGAAACCACAGCAAACCAGCGACTGGCAGACTTAAATATATTTTCTCTCCATTGATGATACTGGATCTGTTCGTTGTTATTTTCTTTTATTTGCCACCGGACTACGCGGTAGATTTAAGAATTCTGCGGTTATTCCGGTTATTAGCCATGTTAAGGCTGACTCATTATTCAGAGGCTTTGCAATTATTGACGGCGATCATCAAGCGAGAAAGCAAGACGTTTACAGCTATTTTTCTGGTGATTGTTAGTTTGTTGCTGCTGGTTTCCTACTTCATCTATCTTATTGAGCATGATGTACAGCCCAAAGCATTTGCCAGCATTCCGGATGCCATGTGGTGGAGTATTTCCACCCTGACAACTGTTGGCTACGGTGACGTTGTTCCAGTCACGGTTATGGGAAAAGTATTTGGTATGTTTGTTATGTTGATTGGAATCGGGATGTTTGCAATTCCGACAGGAATACTGGTGTCGGCTTTTTCTCAGGAATTGAAGAGGAAAGACTTTGTTGCAACCTGGAATCTGGTTGCTAAAGTTCCGCTTTTTTCTAATCTTGATGCGGTTGAGATTTCCAGTATCACCGAATTGTTGCGACTACGAAGTGTAATGCCTGGCGAACTGATTGTTCGTAAGGGTGAGGTTGCAGAACGGATGTATTTTATAGTGGCAGGTGAAGTTGAAGTCGAGCTTGAAAACCATTCGGCTAAACTGAGTGACGGTGATTTCTTTGGCG
>DRLZ01000351.1 GCA_011322755.1 Crenotrichaceae bacterium | reverse complement strand
ATTTTGCTCAGTAAAATCATCCTGGTCTTCGGGCAGCAAGAACCACAATTTTGAATCAATGAAACATCAGCTCATCACAACCTATGTAGACCACGTGTGGAAGCAATCCATTCTACCTGAACTGATAGACTACATCCGTATTCCCAATCAATCACCCCTGTTTGACAGTCAATGGGCTGAACATGGTTATATGGAACAAGCAGTTCAGCAGTTCTCAGCCTGGGCAAGTTCACAAGAAATCAGTGGATTCAAACTGGAAATCGTCCGCCTTGAAGGCAGAACACCGTTAATTTTTATTGAAATCGAAGGCAATACAGACAATACAGTCTTGCTTTATGGTCATCTTGACAAACAACCGGAAATGACCGGTTGGCGCGACGGTCTGGGAGCATGGCAACCGGTTATGGATAACGACAAGCTCTATGGTCGTGGCGGAGCAGATGATGGATATGCCATGTTTGCTTCGTTAACAGCCATTGCTGCGCTTCAGCAACACAATATTCCGCACGCTCGCTGTGTTGTCATCATTGAGGCTTGTGAAGAAAGTGGCAGCTATGACCTGCCCTATTACATCGATGCCCTGTCACAACGCATTGGTCAGCCCGATCTCGTAATCTGTCTTGATTCTGGCTGTGGTAACTATGAACAACTCTGGTGTACAACATCATTACGTGGGTTGGTTGGCGGCGATTTGAAAGTGCAAATACTCGAAGAAGGCGTTCATTCTGGCGATGCCAGCGGTATTGTTGCTGACAGCTTTCGGATTGTCCGGTTACTCCTTGATCGTATTGAAAATGCACAAACAGGCGAATTACACATCGAACAATTTAATGTAGAAATCCCCGAAGCCCGCATTCAGCAGGCTGGTTTAGCTGCTAAAGTCATGGCCGGACAAACATCTTCACGTTTTCCATTCACACAAGATGCTGTCCCAGTCAATACCAACCCGACAGAGCTGGTATTAAATCGTACCTGGCGACCGTCTCTTGCCATCGTTGGTGCCAATGGATTACCGTCAATTGATCATGCAGGCAACGTCTTGCGTCCGCTAACCGAAATCAAACTCTCACTCAGATTACCACCAACTTGTGATGCAACGCTTGCATCCAGAAAGCTTAAACAAGTACTGGAACAAAACCCACCCTATAACGCAAAAGTAAACTTCACACCTGACTGGTCAGCCAGCGGCTGGAATGCACCAGAAACAAGTCCGTGGTTACAACACTCAATTGATTCTGCTTCAATGGACTATTTTGGAAAACAAGCTGTTTACATGGGAGAAGGTGGATCAATCCCTTTTATGGGCATGCTTGGAGAAAAGTTTCCTTCAGCTCAGTTTCTGATAACAGGTGTACTCGGCCCAGGATCGAATGCACATGGACCAAATGAATATTTACATATTCCAACAGCACAAAAATTGACATGTTGCGTAGCCAAAGTCCTCGCAGATCACTACCTGAATTGCTCACAGAACGGATGATATCTACTTTATAGTCTCCTTCATACACTCACTGTGTCAGGCTAATAGAAATATCTAGCGTCTCATTCAGCAAAGAGTCAACATCACAATAATATCCTGTAGCAAATGTTAAATAATTCAGTTATCGCTTACAGATGTGTTTTATGAAATGACAGAATAAGCAAACATCGTGATGTCCTCAATTGATAGGAATCACTGAGGGAGTATGATCCCATATTATTATCATTACTATTGCTGATGAATTTCTATAGTATGTCCACCATCACATTAACATGAGACAACTAAACTATACTGATACTGTAACAAAATAGTTTATTTTTTCGTTTATAACAATTGAGATCGATAAAAAATCAAGATGTGTATCGAGAGATAACGATTCATCAGTTTACTATGTCATTAAGCAAAGCTGGTGGCTATAATAAACCCTCGATTGGTCTATCGAATGAACTTTAACTTGTGTTTATACTCTATTCAATAAACAGTGAAAACCAGACCATACTAACAAAAAAATGAATACATATTTAGTCGGCGGTGCGGTCCGCGATCAACTCTTGAATTATCCGGTCAAGGAACATGACTGGGTTGTGGTTGGTTCAACAGCTGAGCATATGCTTGCTCAAGGCTTTCAACCAGTCGGGAAGGATTTTCCGGTATTTTTGCATCCGCAAACACATGAAGAATACGCGCTGGCTCGAACAGAACGTAAAACAGCACCCGGTTACAAAGGTTTTTCTATCCATGCTGATCCATCTGTGTCGCTGGAACAGGATCTTTTACGCCGTGATCTGACAATTAACGCCATTGCAAAAGATGACTGCGGTCAGCTCATTGATCCTTATGGTGGTCGGAAAGATCTGGATGCACGTGTGTTACGCCATGTATCTGAGGCGTTTGCAGAAGATCCTGTGCGTATTTTACGCGTTGCGCGTTTTGCTGCCCGCTATGCACACCTTGGTTTTAAAGTTGCCGACACAACCATGGCATTAATGACTGAGATGACTGCGCGTGGTGAAGTCGATGCACTGGTTGCCGAGCGGGTTTGGGCTGAGCTGGTAAAAGCCCTGAGTGAGCGAACGCCGCAACAGTTTTTTCTTGTGTTACGCGAATGCAATGCCCTGGAACGGTTATTTCCTGAGCTTGATGCCTTGTTTGGCGTTCCTCAACCCGCCCGCTATCATCCAGAAATTGATACAGGTGTGCATACCATGATGTCGCTTGAGCAGGCTGCAAGACTCTCTGATCGCCCTGTGGTTCGCTTTGCTGCGCTGATGCATGACATTGGCAAAGGTTTAACGCCTGCACATATTTTACCTGGACATCATGGTCACGAGGAAGCGGGTGCGAAACTTTTTGAAACAGTTGCCCGGCGTTTGCGGATGCCAGATCAATATAAACGACTGACCACTCAAGTGATCCGTTATCACACGCATTGTCACCGTGCGTTTGAGTTAAAAGCATCGACGTTGGTGGATACCTTGCAAGCGCTGGATGCTTTACGCAAAAACAATGAAAGCCTGGAGCTATTTCTGCTTGCCTGTATGGCTGATGCGCGTGGCCGCACTGGTTTGGAGGATCGTGAATACCATCAGGCTGATGCTTTGCGTACGGCACAACAAGCAGCACTGAGTGTTGATGTGACACCGTTTGTTGAACAGGGATTAACTGGCAAAGCTGTTGGCGATGCCTTGCGCAGAAAACGAATCGAGGTTGTCAAAGCTGCAATCCGGCCATTGCAAGCAGCACATGCTGCGTGATCCAGTTGGATTGCACAGCACCTAAAGTTGCGTTAATTACCGGCGCTGCAAAGCGTCTCGGCGCTGAAATTGCGAGAACCTTGCATGCGAGCGGGATTAGCATTGTGGTACACTATCACGCATCGAACAGTGAGGCTCAGGCGTTATGCGATGAACTCAATCAGTCGCGTCCGGAAACGGCAACGATGATACAGGCTGATTTGATCAATACAGCTGCACTTTCTGAGTTAATTGAGCAATCAGCGCAGCAATGGCAGCGTCTGGATATTCTTGTCAACAATGCTTCAGCCTTTTATCCAACACCAATTGGTACCGTTACTGAAGACGATTGGGATTCATTGCTTGATGTCAATTTAAAAGCGCCTTTTTTTTTGTCCCAAGCCGCGGCAAGCTGGTTAAAGTCAACACATGGCTGCATTATCAACATTGATGACATTCATGCGCTGAGACCGCTTAAAGACCATCCTGTCTATAGTATTTCCAAGACCGGTTTAAGAGCGCTTACGCTTGCCCTTGCCAAAGAGTTAGGTCCGGAAATTCGCGTCAACGGGATCTCACCTGGTGCAATTTTATGGCCTGAGACCACGCTGACGGCACAACAAAAAAATGAAATTATCTCGCGCACGACGTTACGCCGAACAGGAAATCCGATCGACATCGCCAGAACAGTGGATTTTTTGGCTCAGCAGGCAGATTACATCACTGGACAAATTATCACCGTAGATGGTGGTCGAACCTTATTCAGCTAACTCAATTTGATCGCAGATTTTCGATGAGAGATTCACTCACACGTCTGAAAGACACTGTCCAGCAGGATCACGCCAATAGCTTATCCAGCAATCCATCGATGCGTCGTTGACTTTCATCATACTTGTTGAATTCAAGCCATAACCTGGAGTAGCTAATACCGAGTTGTGGATGTTTGAGATCGGGTGCCAGTTCTGCTAATGGCTCGAGCACAAAGGCATAATGTAATATTTCGTTACGAGGGATGCTTACTTTGCCTTCTTCGAGAATCAAATCATCATAGAGCAATAAATCCAGATCAACCGAGCGGTTGGAAAACTTTTGCTGCTGACGGTCTCGTCCACACAAGTCTTCAATGTGTTTTAACTCGGCAACAACCTCAGCAGGTGTCCGCTGTGTATAAAACATTGCAACCAGATTGTAAAAAAGCGCACCTGAAAACCCAACGGGTATGGTTTCGTATATACTCGAACAACGTAGCCCGTTAAAGCGTTGATCCAGCAAATGAAGCGACTTTTGAATATTCGCTTCTCGATCCAGATTGCTGCCGATTGAAACATACACGCTGGACATATCAGGCTTTTTCACCACGTTCAATAATTACCCCGACATCCAGAGCGCCTCTGATTGCACCTTTTTTGTTTACTGTCAGGCGCAACCACTGGGTTCCACTCGCAGCAAGTACTACTTCAGCGATTTTCTCAGCCAGGGTTTCCACCAGCAAAAATTTACTGTCTTCAACAAAAGCAATCACATTTTTGGACACTGTTTTATAATCAATGGTGTTCTCAATGCTATCTGTATTCGCTGCTTTGCTAATATCTGTTCCCATTTCCAGATCGATCAAAACAACTTGTTTAATCTTGCGTTCCCAATCATAAATGCCAATTGTGGTCTCAACTTCAAGACCTCTCAAAAAAATAATATCCATAATAATCCAAAGAATCCTGTTTTTTCTTTCTTGTCATGGCAGTATGCTTAAAACTTGAATAACTAGCAAGAACATCAGAAGTCTTCAGTTAATCAAACACACACCTCGTTGCTACAAATGCTTCCCTCCTGTTTTGGGATTATGAATGCTAATTGTACGTGTGAGATAATAACACCTGCACTTTTTCTTTTAAGAAGTTGTCTGCTGAGAAAAGACATTCGATGTAAAACCGATGGATCGGATAGACTTCTCGCCTGGGCATTGTTTGCCAAACAGCTTACTGGAATTCATCGACTACACATTCAGATACTTGCGTTTAGAGACAATGAAACTGCTCTTCTTTTTAATGATTCTGCTATCAAATCACGCATATGCCAGTGTATGGCAGGATCAGGCAACAGCTTTTCGAGAATATGCAGATCAGCTTGCAAACAATAAATATCCTGACTACAGAAAAGCTTATCACTTTTACTGCGTGTCAACCGCTATGAATGAAAAGCAAGCTGCATATGAAATTGCCAATCTCTATCTACACGGGCACGGCGTTGAAGCCAGCCTTCCAATTGCCAAAGGCTGGCTTGTATATTCAGCAAAACTGGGGCACCAACAAGCGGTGGACAAACTGAAAGAATATCCTGAAATAATCTCTACAAACGATCCGTTTTGCCCTAAACACGATGCCTCAAAGAAAATGAATAAAAAAGATATTCAGGCCTGGGTTACTCTCATCTCCCCTACATTTGGGCTTGACCCTCAAATGGTTAATGCGGTCATCACTGTCGAATCTGGTTTTAATCCAAAAGCTATTTCAAAAAAGAACGCGAGAGGTTTAATGCAATTACTCCCTTCTACAGCAAAACGCTTAGGCGTAAAAAACAGCTTTGATCCAGTACAAAACATGATTGGTGGGATAACGTATTTGCGCTATCTGCTGCAAATGTTTTCTGGCGAT
>DRLZ01000350.1 GCA_011322755.1 Crenotrichaceae bacterium | reverse complement strand
CAAGCGTTGCCTGTCCAGCGACCCCGATATTCAACCACATTGCTGTCTGTTGAAACCCGTAGCGTCCCTGGGTATAGGCAACAGCTCCGGCTGCAGCGAGTTTGCCTACGCCAGAGACCGTTAAAGTCATCTCCTCGTTCCTGAAAAGCGGATAAGCTGAATCTTTGAAACATCGCTTGAGACCATAGTGCTTTATCAAAGACCTGGCTTCACAGGACAGCGCTACAATCAAGTGTATAGAATCATCCTGACGACTATTGGTCACTGTAGTATTCCAGGAGTTGTTGATAATATCTTACTTCTTGCGCCTTATTTCGCTTACGAGCACCATTAAGATAAACATGAAGTTTTGCGACTAATGTCCGACACGCAGCTTTTCTGTCATCAACGTTCAAATCATGGTTTTCCAGCAAATTGATAATTGATGTAATACGAAACTTGTCCATACCCCAGTATTTTCTGGATAACTGATCCTCATGGCCGCCATATTTCTCGATTAAAGGCTGATCGGTATAGATCACAGGATATTGATGCGTGATGCGCAACCATAAATCATAATCCTCGCAAGCCGGCAGATCTTCATCAAACAGTCCCACTTCATCAAATACTGATTGGTGAATAACAACAGATGAGGGCGATATCGCGCACAGAGGCAAACAATGCTGAAAAATCCAGCCCCCTTTTTTTTGATGTTTCCGATGCTGGTTGACGCGTTTTCCATTTCTGATCCAGATTTCATCACTATGGAATAGTTTAATTTCCGGATTATCCTGAATCGCTTGTCGCTGCCTGGATAGTTTTTCAGGCAGCCAAACATCATCTGAATCCAGAAACGCAAGCCAGGGATAACGTGCAAGCTGAATGCCTTTATTCCGAGCAGCACTAACACCTTGACGGGTCTGCTTGTAATAAATAACATGAGGAAACTCAGAACCCATCATGCGTTCAGTCGTATCAGTCGACCCATCATCAACGACAATAATTTCGCTGGCGGGTATGACTTGTTGCAAAATTGAATTGATTGAACGCTGTAACAATTGTTGACGATTGTAGGTCGGGATAATAACCGAGATCATCTGAGCTATGGATGACGTATGACACATGAATCAACTGAGAAATGCCGGATTTACATTCATAAACTTAGTGAGTATGCTTACCTGCTAAATGATTGTTGCGCTAGATCATAAATCAATAGGAGATCATATATGGGATCAAAAGCAATGGGAACACATTCTGAAGATTATTCCAAACGCCGCACCAAAACCATGTCCATGATTGAGGGCTTACTAAAGGAAAGACAACATATGTGGTCTTTGTATTGTCAATTTGCTCTTAAAGACGAAACTTCCGAAGAGTTATCCAGTGAACCAGAGGTTCGTAGTTTTTGCCAGGTTTTAATTGAATACCTGTCCATCGGACATTTCGGTATTTATCAGCGGATTGCTGAAGGAAACGAACGACGTGAAAGTGTATTGAAAGTAGCCCAGGAAGTATACCCAAAGTTGATTGAACTCACCAATCACGCGGTGGCTTTTAACGACAAGTATGCAAATTTACGCAATGAAGCCATGAAAAAAGAACTCTCGACTGATTTATCAGCACTTGGTGAAACGCTCGCAACACGGATCGAGCTTGAAGACCAACTGATTGAGTCATTAATGAAATAAAGGATATGTTTATATACAAAAGATTACTCTTGTCGCAAAAAAACTGACACTGACCTCATCATTTGCAGATAACCCTCATCATGTGCTTACTTAGGTGTTACTATTTCTCACTCTGGTAATGCAAATTCCGGTCTCATCGACATAACCACGCTTCTTTGTTGTATCAGATACCGATAACCAACAACCAAGCCAACGGGTTTTCACAGCCATTCAAAACTCCTGCTTTACCGAAACCAGACTTTCTCTCCAACAACCTCTTTGCAGCACGAAAAGAGCCACTTCTGGCAAATCACTTCATCCATGCACGCTTATCGCAATGTGTAAAATATTCCACATTCGCTATCGCCTGATGGGATCAAGATATTCAAAATTTTCTTGTGAACAACAGCTAACCTGGTGATCGAATAACCCTATATCTGACTCAATCTCATTGGTACGTGTTGATAGCTGTATTTCCAGAATTCAACTTGAAAATCGTGTCTTACGTTGCTGCTTCCTCAGCTGAGGCAATCAAAAATTACACTCAATGCGCCAATAAGCAGCACAAGTATGATAAAATACTCGGTTAAATGTCGTATTGTTTAGCCAAAAACGTTATTTGGCTAAACCAAATCACTTTTAAACAAACAGAGGCAACCCAGCTGTGAGTAAAGATTTCATTTTTACTTCGGAGTCAGTATCCGAAGGTCACCCAGATAAGATGTCGGATCAAATATCTGATGCAATACTGGACGCAATAATCGCTCAAGACAAACACGCGCGTGTCGCCTGTGAAACAATGGTTAAAACCGGCATGGTCGTACTTGCTGGTGAAATCACCACAACTGCCATCATTGACTACGAGCCAATCGTCCGCGATGTAGTCAACAATATTGGCTATGATAATTCTGACGTTGGTTTTGACGGCCATAACTGCGCTGTTCTCAATGCACTGGGACGCCAATCGCCCGACATTGCACAAGGCGTAGACCGTGCCAACAAGGAAGATCAGGGCGCTGGCGACCAGGGTCTTATGTTTGGCTACGCCACCAATGAAACAGATGTACTGATGCCGGCACCAATCGCTTATGCACATCGTCTTGTCTTAAAACAGGCTGAAGTTCGCAAGGCCGGAACATTAAAATGGCTGCGCCCGGATGCCAAAAGCCAGGTCACTTTTCTGTACCAGAATAACAAACCAGTCGGTATTGATGCGGTTGTCCTGTCAACCCAACATGATGAAGACGTGAGCTTGTCAGATTTACAGGAAGCGGTGATGGAAGAAATCATCAAACCTGTACTTCCTGCTGAATGGCTAAACAGCAATACCCAGTATCATATCAATCCAACCGGCAAGTTTGTCATTGGCGGCCCTGTTGGTGATTGCGGCTTGACTGGTCGTAAAATCATCGTCGATACCTATGGCGGTATGGCGCGTCATGGCGGTGGTGCAT
>DRLZ01000349.1 GCA_011322755.1 Crenotrichaceae bacterium | reverse complement strand
CGACTCAACCAATGTTTGGAAAAATGCTGATTTATCTGTTCGCAGCTACCACCTGTCTAGGGTACCTCTTATGGCGTAGAGGCTACTGGCGATTCCAGGCGAAAAAAACACTGCCTTTTTATCAGGCATTACTGCAACTGAAACACATTCCGGAACAATCATCCACAACAGAGCAAATTGAACAAGCATTTCGCTTTGTGCATAACGCATTTAATCAAACAGCAGGAGAATCTGTATTTGAATCACAACTGGATCGTTTTTATGCGGCACACCCGCAGTTTGCATCACTGCAAGCTGAAACAGAGACGTTTTTCAAGCAATCGCGCCAGCTATTTTATGAATCCGGGGCATCAGCAGATCAGCCAAACAATCATCCGCTAAAAATGCTTAAACAGCTGTGTGTGCATTATGACCGGTTGCAAAGACAGCGATGACCAGTCTTAGTTTTGCCACACCGCTTGCATTTATTCTACTGCCACTACTGGCCGTGCCACTGTTACGTAGCAGCACACCGAGCATATCATATTCCTGGATTCGCTTGCTGCCGGCTGATCCGCTTTCTGAGCGGCTGGCCTGGTTGATTAAACTGCTGACGGCGATGATGATACTGGCGTTAATTACAGGCATGGCACAACCTTATGGCGGACAGGAAACCGTCACCAAGATCGGTACCGGCGCACAAATCGTTCTGGTGTTTGATCGCAGTGCAAGCATGCGTTCTGATTTTGCAGGCAGTTACATGGGTGGCGGAAAACATGAGTCGAAAAGCACAATTGCCCGACAGCTACTACAGGAGTTTATCCAGTCACGTGATGATGATTTTCTGGGTATGGTCTCATTCAGTTCTGCCCCGGTTTATGTCTTGCCGTTAACCCAAAGTCGCGA
The DNA here is from genome assembly GCA_011322755.1 of Crenotrichaceae bacterium. GTDB lineage: Bacteria > Pseudomonadota > Gammaproteobacteria > Methylococcales > DRLZ01 > DRLZ01. The sequence continues at coordinate 12,556 of DRLZ01000349.1, read as the reverse complement.
AGCAATAACAGCCGCCATTTCAGGTACCCAGACCGGCAGTAAAGGCACAACCAATATCGCCCCTGCACTGTCAATGGCGCTTGACTATTTTGCAGATCAACCACTCACAGGTTCGCGTATTATCATGCTGGTTTCTGATGGTGCCGCTAAAATGGATCATGAAACTCAACTGACACTCAAACAGTTGTTCAGACAACGGCAAGCCCGCTTGTACTGGATTTACCTGCGCAACAACAATGGCGTACACTTAACTGAGTCAGCAAAGAATTCCAGTGAATCAAGAACACCTGAATTGTTTTTACACCAGTTTTTTCAGTCGCTGGATGTTCCTTATCAGGCTTACGAGGCAGAAAACCCGAAAATGTTGAAAGAGAGTATTGCCGAAATTGATCGACTGGAGAACAAGCCTTTGGTGTATCAGGAAAAAACCCCGCGTCACTCATTGTCTGGCTGGGCATATGCCATTGCGTTGCTGCTCATGCTGATATTGCTGCCATTGCGCGTTATGGAGGCACGGGGACTTGCCTCATTTTCCACACTGACTCGCGAATCAGGGAACGGATAACATGCGTCGCTGGTCAATTATATTCGCCTGGATTCTGGCAATCGGATTTGGTTATCTTGCACTCAGGGAAGCGCAAGTGCTGAGTCGCACACTCAACTACAATGACGCGCTCGAAAATCCGCAGAATCTGGCTGATTACAGTGAATTAACCCCACAATTCATGTTGATTCAGGCCTGGGCTCTGCAGCAACAAGGCAATACCCAGCAAGCGCTCGCACTGTATAACTCAATCACCCAGGCAGATCCAGCGGACTTTGCCCAGAACAATCAACAGCAGATTCGAGAAACAGCACTCTACAACATCGGTGTAATCAATCTAAAACAAGCTGCTGAACACTGGAACGAGAAAGGTGTATGGGCATATACCGAAGTCACCATGCCTTTGAATCTGGCCAAACAAGCCTTCAAATCAGTTTTGCGCAGCAACCCCCGTCACTGGAACGCACGCTATAACCTGGATTATGCGCTACGTATCACTCCACCGCCAAAAGAAAGAGAAAAACAAGGTATGACTGAAAGTAGAAGCAGTGTTCATGCGATTCTACCTGGTCTACCCGGAGGTGGTCCGTGAAGCGTTCCCGACCACTACTTGCACTCAAACGCCACCAACAAATCATCTGGTTACTTTTAGCAATATTTGTCACAGCATTCACATTTATCTCACCAACAGCCCAGCTTCCTCGTCAAGTCATTGATGTCGTTTTCATTGTTGATATTACCCAGAGCATGAATGCAAGAGATGTTCAGCAAAACAGTCAATCAATCACTCGTCTGCAAGCAGCTAAACACACCATTCAGAACACCTTAAAACACTTGCCGTGTGGTTCGCATATTGGTATTGGTATCTTTGCAGCCAAGGATGCTTTGCTTCTGTTTAACCCGATTGAGCTGTGCGAGCACTATAGTTTACTTAGCCAGGTTGTTTCACGGCTAAGTTGGCGCATGGCCTGGGCAGGCGACAGCAATATCCAGCGTGGTTTGTACTCAGCAATCGGCCAGGTTGCCGAGCTGGATGAAAAACCCACTCTTGTGTTCTTTACTGACGGAGAGCAGACAATTAGCGAGCAGTATGCGGCACCTTTGCACAAAAGAGCTGGAAAAATCAAAGGCCTGATTATCGGTGTCGGTGGTAACCAGCCAGTGCGTATTCCAAAATTCAACACTGAGAATGAAATGATCGGTTACTGGAAGAGCAAAGATGTCGGGAACAAAAAACCAATGCGTTCTCAATCCAGCAGAGAAGATGATTATCTTTCACAACTCGATGAAAACAGGCTGCGAGACTATGCCTCACTTGCCAAATTAAAAATGCAGCGGCTGGATCGAAACAAATCACTCACTGACATCCTGTTTACAAATGAGTACACCCGAACCAAAATACAGACTTCAGATATACGCTGGATACTTGCAATTGCTGCACTAGCAATCACGCTGCTTCCCTATCTATTCACTCTATTACAAAAAATATCGAATAAAGAAACCCAATAGCCCTGGAGCATTTCGTCCTATAATATTTTTCTTATCTGCCTGCAAGTGAATATCGACAAACCATCGAATAAGAAAAGTTCCAATCGTTATTCAAACGCAATAACTGCCCGACATCAATCATTGATATACTCGACATCTTATTTTAACCAGACAATTCGGAGCTTATTCACTTGAATACTGTTATTGAGGAACCAAAAGCTGAGCTAAAGCTCGGAGAAACGCATGTCACTTTATTAGGAACCGCACATGTATCCCGCCAAAGCGCAGACACAGTGAGAGCGTTATTATCCAGCGACCAATATGATGCAGTTGCTGTCGAACTTTGTAGCAGCCGTCATGGCGTGCTGAGCAACCCCGATACGCTGGCTAAAATGAATCTTTTTCAGGTTTTGCGTGAAGGCAAGGCATCGATGGTGATGGCAAATCTTGCGTTGAGCGCCTACCAGCAAAAAATGGCCAATGAGCTTGGGATTGATCCTGGCGCTGAAATGAAAGTGGCAATCGAGGTTGCAGGACAAAAATCAATGCCTGTTTTATTAATTGACCGGGAAATCGGTACAACGTTAAAACGTATTTACAGAAATATACCCTGGTGGAAAAGACTGGCCCTGATGTCGGCGCTGTTAGCTTCTGCATTTAGTAATGAAAAAGTCAGCGAGGATGATATCGAACAACTCAAACAAGGCGATATTCTGGAATCAGCACTTAGCGGCTTGAAGGAAAATGATCGTTCATTGTTCAAACCGTTAATTGATGAGCGCGATCAATATATGGTTGCGCGTTTGCGCTCGGAATTAACTGATTCGAACATCAAAAACCTTCTGGTTGTAATTGGCGCAGGCCATTTAAAAGGCATGCAAGCCTTGCTTGAAAAAACGCCTGCCCCGTCACAACAGGATAATCAGAAAACCCAGGATAGCCTGAACGCAATCCCCCCTGCCAGCCGCTGGCCAAAGCTGATTCCCTGGCTCATTGTTTGTGCAATTGTTGCCGGTTTTGCAATTGGTTTTCAACGCAGTCCACAAATGGGCTGGCAAATGATTATCGACTGGGTTGTCATCAATGGAGGACTATCTGCACTTGGCGCCACATTGGCGTGGGCACATCCCATGACGATTCTCACTGCATTTCTTGCCGCACCATTGACCTCACTAAACCCTATGATCGGCGCAGGAATGGTTGCTGGCGCGATGGAAATATTTATGCGCAAGCCCCGAGTTGGTGACTTTGCCCAACTGAAGTCAGATGTTACCAAACTGAGTGGCTGGTGGACAAACCGGGTTGCCCGCATCCTGCTTGTGTTCTTTCTCAGTTCACTTGGTTCTGCGATTGGAACGTATATTGCTGGTTTCAGTATTTTTCAGCGTCTTGCAAGCTAGAGTAGAAAACAGTGATTATGGTCGTGTCAGATTTTCCAGTCTTGTGAGTGCCTGCATTGCCTGCTCTGCTGAATTCTGACAAACATCACTGCTGGGCTTGAATGCTTCGCACACTGCTGGCCGTTGAGCATCGTTAAAAATCCGGCATTGATTCGTAGCATCAAGTTGAATACAACGAACTCCGGCCGGTTTTCCATCCGGCATCCCTGGAATCGGTGAAGAAATCTCCGGTGCAATACAGCACGCCCCACACCCTGCTCGACACGACAGTTTTGTTTGCATCATTCATCACTGATAAACATGGCATCACCATAGCTAAAGAAGCGATACGATTCATGAATTGCATGGTGGTAAGCATCCATCACTTGCTGGTAGCCGCCAAATGCACAAACCAGAGCAAGTAATGTTGATTCTGACACATGAAAATTGGTCAGCAATGCATCCACACAGTTGAATGTATACCCTGGCGTAATAAACAATTGAGTTTCACCTTTAAAGACAGTCAACTGCCCTGCTCTTGATGCAGACTCAAGTGCTCTGACAACTGTTGTTCCTACAGCAATCACACGGCCTTTTCTCGCTTTGGCCTGACACACTTTTTCGACAATATCCGCACCGACTTCGATTCGCTCTGAATGCATCACGTGGTCAGTAAGCCTGTCAACCCGCATGGGCTGGAAAGTCCCCGCACCTACATGCAAGGTAACAAAGCCGACATCGACACCTATTTTACGGATTTGATCCAATAGCGCCTGGTCAAAATGTAATCCGGCTGTAGGCGCAGCAGCAGCGCCGGGTTGGTCGGCAAAAACAGTTTGGTATCGACTTTTATCTGCCAGCGTATCTTCACGTTGAATATACGGCGGTAAAGGTGTGTGACCTGCTTCATCGAGCAACTGATCGAGATGATAAGGAGCATGCAACTTGAGCACAAACATATCACGCTTGCGTTCACTCATCGATAACTTGTACTTGTTGGCAATCACAAGCTGATGATTCTGCTTCAAGGCTTTATTGGTGCGTATTTGCGCCATAAAACTGGTTTCATCCAGTATTCGTTCGATTAAAATTTCAACCTTGCCACCGGTTATCTTGTTAGCAAATAGACGCGCCGGAATAACCCGGGTATTATTGAGCACCAGCAGATCTTCCGGGCGCAAATATTCAATCAACCGGGTAAAGACACTATCATTTAATTGACCTGTTGAACGCTGCAAACAAAGCAACCTGCTTGCACAACGCACTTTCAAGGGCTGCTGAGCAATCAGATGATCAGGTAAGTGATAGTGATAATCTTGTTTTAATAACATAATCAAATAGATTAAAGCACGCCTAACAATAATAATAGTTGCCTATGAACAACTATGAAGCACTCACATTAACCAGATGATTGTTGTACAATGCCGGGTTACTAAAATAAACAGGTTATTTTGAATGAACAACAACATTACAGTGAACAAACATATTCGCTGGCATAAGCCCACAGTCACCCGGGAAAGACGGCATAAAAAAAATAAACATCAAAGCTTTATCCTCTGGTTTACCGGTCTGTCCGGAGCAGGCAAGTCAACACTTGCACATCGGGTTGAAGAAATATTATTCGAAGACATTGATTGCAATACTTTTGTACTTGACGGCGATAACGTCCGCCATGGTTTATGTGCTGATTTAGGCTTTAGTCTTGATGACCGCCATGAAAACATTCGCCGTATTGGTGAAATGAGCAAGTTATTCATGCAAGCAGGAGTCATCACCTTAACAGCGTTTATTTCGCCATTCAGAAAAGACAGAGACATCGTTCGGTCAATGGTCGAGGAAGGAGAATTTATCGAAATATACTGTAATACGCCACTATCAGTCTGCGAAGAACGCGATGTTAAAGGGCTTTACCAAAAAGCCAGAAATGGGACTGTACGTGAATTTACTGGCATCTCATCACCTTATGAAGAACCATTGAAACCTGAAATTGTTGTTCAGACCGGGGAACGATCACTTGATGAATGTGCGTTTCAGGTTATTGATTATCTGAAGCAACATTCAAAAATCTGAGATTCTACTGTGCATTATTCGAACTTGTCACAACTTTTCAACGAGAGAAAAACCTGCTAGACCTACGCCTCATCATCAAGAAGGCCGAATAATGATGTAATTTTCTCTAAAATGGTTTTTTCTATCTTGCGTTTTGGAACAATAATATCCACATCTTTTTTTGGTTCCAGAACGGTCAGGGTTCCCGGTTTAAGATCGCCTTCGATAATGCTTAGTTTATTGTTTTTAAATATGAGTGAGACCTGTTGCCTGGTTATGTCCTCACCGCCAGGCTGGTTGGTAAAAAGATAGTCCCAGCGATCCTTGTGGAATGGATCAACTGTTAGTGGAGTACCCAGAACATATTGCACCTGACGTTTTGTCATACGTGGTCTGACCTGGTTAATCAGATCCTGGTTAATCAGGTTTCCTTGTTGCACATCAACTTTGTAAATTCCACAGGAGAGCAAAAAGAAACTTGCAATCATGGTGAATACGATGCGATCCTTTTCCATTTGAATAAATAATTTCTCGGCATTTGAAACAACAAATGATACCGTAAAGCTTAAATAAATGACATTTTTGAATGCGGCAATCAGCCTTGGTCAGGCTTAATGACCAACTAGCAAAGGTATAACTCAATGGAAAGTGTTGATCTAAGAAAAGCTGGCCTCAAGGTCACTCTGCCTCGTTTGAGAATCCTCGAGATACTTGAACGCAGTCATGAAGAACAACGTCATGTAACAGCTGAAAGCGTTTATAAGAAACTGCTTGACGCGGGTGAAGAGATTGGCTTGGCAACAGTTTATCGTGTACTGACTCAGTTTGAAGCGGCTGGTTTGGTAAAACGTCATCATTTTGATACCAACAACTCGGTGTTTGAACTGGACGATGGTCAGCATCACGATCATCTTGTTTGTGTAAAATGTGGCCGGGTTGATGAGTTTGAAGATGAAATCATTGAGAAAAGACAGCGTGATATTGCAAAAAATGCCGGCTATTCCCTCACCCACCATTCTCATTACCTCTATGGTGTCTGTCCCGATTGCAAATAATACACAGACACCAACTTAGACAATAACAAACGATCTACTGAATGTTTAAACCAATTGAAGCTTGCATTGGCTTGCGCTATATGCGGGCAAAACGAAGAACGCGCTTTATTTCGTTCATCACCTTGACATCAATACTGGGGATTGCTCTGGGCGTTACTGCACTGATTACTGTGCTCTCGGTAATGAATGGTTTTGAGCAGGAATTGCGCCAGCGGATTCTGGGGATGACCTCCCATGCAACTGTCTCTGGCTGGGATGGCAAATTACGCGATTGGAAACAAGTAGCAAATCTACTTGATGACTTCCCTCAGGTTATTGGGCATGCCCCTTTTGCACAAGGACAAGTCATGTTAAATCTCGGTCAGCGTGTCAGCGGGGTATTGTTGCGGGGCATTGATCCTGAACAAGAATCACAAGTTTCAGATTTACCGGAAAACATGGTTCCCGGAAAAGGTCAGATTACTGATCTTAAACCCGGCGAATACGGAATTATCCTGGGAGCAGAACTTGCCAATTATCTTGGCGCAATACAAGGCGACAAGGTGACTGTTATTACACCGCAGTTAAATGTTACCCCAGGCGGTATTTTGCCGCGACTAAGACGCTTCACTGTGGTTGGTATCTTCAAAGTCGGAATGTTTGAATACGATCGCAATCTTGCTGTTGTTCACATCGCGGATGCGGCGCGGCTCATGCGTCTGGGTAATGCTGTGAGTGGATTAAGACTACAACTCGATGATATGTTTGAGGCGCCTGCAATCTCATCTCGACTAAGACAACATATCCTTGGTCAGTATCGTATTTCAGACTGGACACAGGCTCACCGTAATTTTTTTCGTGCAATCAAAATGGAAAAAAGGGTGATGTTTATTATTTTATTGTTAATCGTCGCAGTCGCAGCATTCAACATCGTCTCGACACTGGTGATGGTGGTAACTGACAAACGTCCTGACATAGCCATTTTGCGCACTCAGGGACTGACGGCAAGACAAGTCATGTGGATATTCATTTTGCTAGGTGGAATGATTGGCGTGGCTGGCACCATCCTCGGTGTCTGTGGCGGTGTTTTACTGGCAAGCAATATCGAAAATATTGTACCGATGGTAGAAAACTTTCTGGGAACAAAATTAATGGCTCCGGATGTCTATTATATCAGCGACCTACCCTCACGATTGCTCTGGTCAGATGTCTACAAAATTGCAGGAATCGGTATATTTCTATCACTACTGGCCACACTCTACCCGGCATGGCAGGCAGCACGGGTAAACCCTGCCGAGGTACTGAGGTATGAGTAATCCAGCAGTGCTCGAGTGCCGTGATCTAAAAAAATCGTTCGATGATGGTGAGCTTCAAGTCAGTGTTTTGCAAGGCGTGAACCTTGGCATTCAGCCTGCCGAGCGTATCGCGATTATGGGCGCATCCGGGTCTGGAAAAAGCACATTACTGCACTTATTAGGCGGACTCGATCAACTCAGTTCAGGTTCAGTCTTCTGGGATAATGTCGATATCAACAAAATCTCCGAGAGCAGGCTTGCAACACTTCGCAATCGGACACTGGGGTTTATCTATCAATTTCATCATTTGCTTGGGGAATTTACCCTCGAGGAAAATGTCGCCATGCCGTTACTGATACGCGGAGAAAGTGTTGGAATGGCTCGTCGTCAATCACGTGAAATTATCGAGAGAGTCAATCTGGGTCATCGTTTGCTACATAAGCCCGGTGAACTATCCGGTGGAGAAAGACAGCGTGCCGCTGTAGCCCGAGCATTGGTCACGCACCCAAAATGCGTACTCGCTGATGAACCTACAGGTAATCTGGATAGCAAAACCGCTGAACTGGTTTTTGATTTAATGTTAGATCTCAACCGGGAATATGATGCCAGTCTGGTCATCGTTACGCACGACCCTAAACTAGCACAACGCATGGATACTGTGTACACCTTAAGTGATGGGGTTTTAAATACTGTTTCCTGAAATCACTTATCTGTATCTAAATCAACGAAATTCTGCTAGCTAAAACAACTGTCAGTGCAAAATATAGCAATATTCATGCTTTCTGATGACGACGATAGATTAGATAACCAACAACACCAATAAAGGCTACGCTAAAAATAATAATATTAGCCTCTTTTACAGTATCAATAACAGCTTCCCCATACTGGTAATACAGGTAAAAATAAGTCATCACTGAAATAGAGCATGCCAGCCAGTCAGCGAGTGCAAATTTTATAAAATTCATCTTACTCAGCCCGGCAGTCAGAAACATGGCATTGCGCACTCCAAACGGGATAAACCGTCCAACAATCAGCGTAAGAACGCCATAGCGTTCAAAATAGTATGCGACCTTTTCGATTTTCTCCGGACTTGCCATATTTGCAAAAAGACGAATCCTGAACAATTTTGGACCGAGTAATCGCCCCAGCCAGTAACAGATTACATCTGAAAAATAAGCGCCTGCATAAACACCTAGAAAAAAAGGCAGGCGTGTTCCCGGATGATTGCTTGCCAACAGCGCTGAAATAAAAATCATCCCGTCTTCTGAAACAGGTATATTGAATCCTGCTAATAACAAGGCAGCAAAAATAATCCACGGCGCATAGTCAATATTGGCTTGGATAAGTGCTATTAAATCTTCCATGAGTCACGCTCTTTAAAAATTAAAGTCAGCAAGCAACAATTGAATATGGTGAAGTGAACACGAATGACATTGCTGTTTGCAAAACGGGCAAAAGACGTCGATTATATGAGTAGCTTTATGCGAATAGCAAGAACTCGTGGTTCACTTTCCTGTATTCAGTGAAGAAAGAGATGACAATTTTCTTTTGTGGTACGTTACTTCGCGAGCTTCTGCACAACGCCATTTATTGTGACCACCCATGAATACGCATCAATTATTTTCAAGCAAGTCAATTCTCAGCATCCTGAATTCGTGATTTCGATGCGGATAACGAAGGTTATGATATTAGTTTCACAGGGGTTTCAAAATGCTTAGCCTCACCCGTCGGTTAAGCGGATATTTTTTAACTGATATAGAATCAATAGCTTGCGCCTTGTGCCGTAGCGAAGTCACGGATTGAGGATATATGATATGCGATGTCGCACAGCTTACATGCTGGCAAATGCAAGACGCTGACGTATCTCATCTATCCACACCCGCCATCACTTTTACTTCACAAGAACTTGACTCACTCCAAACACTCAGGAAACACATGCATTCCACATCTGGCCACTGGCGCCTTGGCTTCTTTCTGGCATTCACAACGGCAACATTATGGGGGATATTACCCATTGCGCTAAAAGTGCTGCTCACCAGAATGGACGCTATGACGATAACCTGGTACCGCTTTCTTTTTGCTACTGCTTGTATTGCAATTTACTTGTTGATTCAAACACAATCCAGGCATTTCCTGAAGATCACACGATTCATTACAGTTTTACTGGGTATCGCCATTGCTGGTTTAACGTCAAATTATATTTTCTACTTAAAAGGGCTGGAATTAAGTGATCCGAATAGCGCCCAGGTGGTTATTCAATTAGCCCCAATACTGTTGTTATTTGGCGGTCTGATAATTTTCAGGGAACGATTCAACAAGCGACAATGGCTGGGGGTTTTTCTATTCACACTTGGCATTGTACTTTTTTTTAACCCGCAGCTGAGAGATTTAAACAAGCTCGCAACTGACTATCAGTTTGGTATTATCCTGGTCGTACTGGCTGCAATTACCTGGGCAGCTTACGCACTTGCTCAAAAACAATTACTCAGCTATTTCAGCTCAAACCAGATCATGTTGTGCATCTACGTTGCTGGCAGCCTGCTCTTTTTTCCGGCTGCAGTCCCTGAGCAAGTATTATTACTGGATAAAATAGGTTGGTGGTTACTGGCATTTTGTTCCATCAATACAGTCATGGCATATGGATGTTTTGCCGAAGCATTGAATCATCTCGAAGCTTCACGTGTAAGCGCTATTCTTGCTATCACTCCATTGCTAACCATTGTTTTCATGTCGCTCATCAGTCAGGATTATTCAGAATATATTCACTCACAATCACTCAATCAACTCAGTCTGGCTGGTGCATCTCTAATGGTGTGTGGTTCGATGCTGACAGCATTGGGCAAGCAACACAAATAACACTCGTGTTGCTGTCACAACCCGATGATGACAAACCTTGGAATAGATTCGATAGGATCTGAAGGATTCTGGAGAGGAAATAATGGACACGAATCAGGATATTGTTTTAATTCGGGGGCTCATTCGCGAAGCAAGACACTGGGGTGACTTTACCTCGGTTCTCAGTCAACAATTCCCCAATGCAACAATCCATACACCAGAAATTCCCGGCAACGGTCGCTTGCACTATCTGACAAGCCCAACCACAATCGCAGGCATGACTGAAATACTGCGTGATCAAGTCAGTGCCCGCAAGCAACTGAACTTGATTGGAATTTCGATGGGTGGAATGATTGCAATTGACTGGATGAGCCGATATTCGACTGAAGTAAAAACTGCGGTTTTAATCAATACCAGCATACGCTCAGTTTCACCTTTTTACCAACGCCTACGATGGCAAAGCTATCCAGCAATCATCAAAATACTACTCTTACCCAAAAGCCAACGAGAACAGGAAATTTTAGCGCTGACATCGAACCAGCATACCCACGATGATGAGGTACTAAATTCATGGTTGCAATGGCAACAACAATACCCAGTGTCTGCTCGCAGTGCCGGCAACCAATTACTGGCAGCAAACAGATTTACAATAATCAACAAACCAACGCAACCAATTTTGATCATAACCAGTACCGCAGACCGGCTGGTTGATTATCGCTGCAGTCTGAAACTGTGTAACATATGGCAGACGATGTATCGTCAACATAACAGCGCTGGACATGATTTATCGCTTGATGCACCAGACTGGCTGGCGAACCAAATCAGCAACTGGTTGTCCTCTATTCAATCGTAATTTTCTGGATAGACACCGTTGTGGCTTTATTCCATACACATTCTCTATTGGCTTGAAATAAACAGGCTTCTCTTGGTAATCTTCAAGCTGATCACAAAAAGCATCATGATTAATGAAAAAATCACATTACCGCGCTGATATTGACGGATTACGCGCTGTTGCGGTTATTAGTGTTTTGTTGTTCCATTATGGAGTTGGGGCATTCAGTGGGGGGTTTATTGGTGTTGATGTATTTTTTGTAATCAGTGGCTTCCTGATTACCCGTTTAATCAAGGATGAAATGGAAGCAGGTCACTTTACTGCCCTCAACTTTTATTTGCGGCGCGCACGCAGACTCTTTCCGGCTCTCTTCATCACCCTGGTTGCATGCTTCGCATGTGCATACTTTGTATTCTCTAGCCAACATTTCGAACGCTTTGGCGGCGCATTATTACACGCCATTTTATCCATATCAAATATCTATTTCTGGAATGAACAAGGTTATTTTGATACTGATGCTGTTTTCAAACCATTGCTTCATACCTGGACGCTCAGTGTAGAAGAGCAATTTTACCTGATCTGGCCTGCTCTGCTGTTATTACTTCTGTCAGCCAGGTGCAAACCGTATGCAATTGCCATAATCATTCTGATCGGTACAGTCAGTTTGTATACCGCCCAATTCTATTTGGCTATCGATGCCAATGCTGTATTTTTCCTGACTCCTTTTCGATTCTATGAGTTTTGTATCGGCGCAGTCACTGTATGGCTCGTGCAGCACCAAATCAGATACTGGCTGATTGAGGAAATTATCCTGTTCACCGGACTGGCATTGATCTGTCTTGCTATTTTTACTTTTGACAACAACACACCTTTTCCCGGCATCAACGCACTGATTCCATGTATCGGTGCAGCACTGGTTATCTATGCAGGTCGGGCTCACTATCTTGGAAAACTACTCTCCAATCCAATTGCTGTAAAGATTGGGTTAATAAGTTATTCAATTTATTTGATCCACTGGCCAGTCTACGTATTTTATCAATACCCGGCTGCTCACAGCCTTGAGAGCAGCGAGATTGTTGCACTGTCGGTTATTACATTCG
>DRLZ01000348.1 GCA_011322755.1 Crenotrichaceae bacterium | reverse complement strand
TAGCAAGCGCTAACGTAATGAACCAGGGATTGAAGGACTAAAACTCAATAGTCAAACAAATCGGCTTCCACAGATCATTTGATGATTGATAAATTTACTTGTCAGTGAGTATGTTACAGGCTTAAACTAGAAATTCAATGAGCTGTTACCAATGTAGGTAAGGAGTGGGGGTTAACTCATCGATTAAAAATACAGGGCTGTAATAATGCTAGCTTGGTCGATTTGGATTTTTCCCCAATGCACGCCAGACAGGATACCAGATATCACCGATATATTGATCTAACGGTTCCTTAAGTTCGCCTTCAAGATGCAGTTCAATAACAGAGCAGAGTGTTCCCGTAAAAATGCTATATGCAAGCTTTGGATCAATCTTTTCGAGTTCTCCAGAGTTCATTCCCGCCTGAAGGATGACAAGCATAGGATGAAATGCCGGAAAGCTTTCAGAACGGGATTTGTTATTGAGCAAGCCACTATCTTTTGGGCAAAACAGCAATCTTGATACATCGGGTGCTTGCTGTGTCAAGTCAAGCAGAAACTCAACGATAGAGCGTAGACAGCTGATTGATGTACTGCTGTTTTCATGAATGTCGGCCAGAGTCTGATTAAGACGTTCAGTTAAATCATGATGTAACGCATCTGCAATTGCTTCTTTATTCTGAAAATGCTTGTACAGTCGTGCCTTGGATAATTGAGCATGCGTAGAGATATCAACCAGAGAGGTTTGATAAACTCCTTGTGTAGCGAACAGATGTAGCGATGCATCGAGAATCGTGTCTCGATCCTGGTGGTTGTCAGTATTTTTCGGATCTTCGCTGTCGACATCAGTATTGTCTGGCGAAGTTGGTTCAGGGGCATGTATGTCACTGGGAGGGGATACTTTAGTGCAGTCTTGACTATCTTGCTGAGACTCATCAGCAGATGTTTGTGACTGATCTTGTACGCTGGTCGATTCAGTCACTACAATCCGCTCTCCACTTTTCACCATTGACGCGTTCGCTGTTGCCGATACTTTATAAAGTGTTATTTTTAATTCTGCGGAGCTTGTGTTTTTGCAGCAATTGCCATTTGTTCCATGCTCTTGACTTGCTCAACAGCGAAGTTAAACAGACTCATTCCGGTATCGAGCAAAAAACGCCAGAGCTCAGGTTTTTTCCACAAGTAAAAACCAGCATAGGTGACCAGTGCGCCGGTTGCGATGACCGATAATACAGCTGGAATGCCGATGAAGACGAGAACTCTCTGAAGTTGAAATAAAAGATCCAGTGGAATTAATAGCAACGTGGCAAAGTAAACTAAAACGATAAAAACAAAGACCGCGAACAGGATAAATTGAAAAAACCGAATAAAAATTAGATCGATATTGATTTGCTTCATTATTTCTTAAGATTTGATAACGTTGTCTGTTAGTTTGGGCTGACAGTCTGACCAAGACTGAAACCAGCAGCAGCTGGAACCAGGGAAAAGCCTTCGATTCCGAGATGCGTTATTGTACTCTATTTTGTCAGTGCTTACTATTTCAAATCGTGAGATTTAACAAGTTTGCTTGATATGTATGATCAGAGCGATCAGTCGATTATCTAACGTAGGCAGACCAATGCCTGTTGTCTGAATCCGTTTTCAATGGAGATAAATGACAGCTACTCACTTTCAAAATGAGAGTTGTCAACATTGTTCGAATGATTGTGTTGCTGTACATTCACAAACAATCGAAAAATAACTGCACCGATAAAAAAACCGGCTAAATGCCCCACCCATGCCAGTGATGTTGCGTGTTCGCTACTAAATGTTGTTGTCGCATCGTTTAATTGAAAAATTACCCAGACACCGAGGAATGCAATTGCTGGTATTTCGATAAAAATTGGCAGAAAAAATAGCGGAATCCAGACCACGATTTTCGCATATGGAAACAGAAAGATATAGGCGCCGAGAATACCAGCCAAAGCACCTGATGCGCCAATAACCGGAACAGGTGAAGTGGATGCTACAATATAGACAACAAGGTTAGCGCCTACTCCACACATAAAATAAAACAGTAAAAAACGCATTCTACCCATCACATCTTCGATATCATCACCAAAAATCCATAACATCCACATATTCATGATGAGATGCATCCAGCTTGAATGCATAAACAAGTTCAGTACAAATGGCCAGTAATTATCTGCAGATGTTTTGGTTATCAGTGCCCACATAGGATTCGAATAGCGGGCAGGCACCAGACCGTAGTGCTGAAATAGCGCAAACATCTCGCCGTCAGATAATGTTTGAAAGTAACCGAAAACAAGACCATTGATGAGCAATAACCCCCAGGTTACATAAGGCGTTTTTTGTACTACAAGTGTGTCACGAAAGGGAATCATGCTCGTGTTTGCCTGTTTGTTTCAGAAAGACGTTCAGGTTTGTTTTGTCGCTGACGTAATACTTCATATAACACAACCCCGGTTGCAACCGAAACATTTAAGCTTTCAACGCGACCGAGCATCGGGATGTTGACAATAAAATCACAGGCTTTGCGAACCAGGCGCCGCATACCTGAATGTTCTGAACCCATTACAATCGCAACTGCTCCCTGCAAATCAGCATCGTGTATTGATTGATCGCCATCATCACTTGCGCCAACAACCCAGACACCTTTTTTCTGAATTGTTTTTATGGTTCGACACAGGTTGGTAACCCGACAGACAGGTACATAGTCAAGCGCACCTGACGATGTTTTTAACACAGTTGGAGTAAAACCAACAGAATTGTCTTTGGCGATGATAACAGCATCGACACCTGCTGCATCAGCAGTACGCAAACAGGCGCCAAAATTGTGAGGATCCTGAATCTGATCGAGTATGAGGAGTAATGGTGGTTTGTTTATGTTTTCCAGCAGAGATAACAACTCGTTCTCTGTGAGCATGGCAGCGACACTTAGTTTAACAACAATACCTTGGTGATTGCTGTTTTCACTCAGGCGATCCAGAGTGTGTTTGTCAGCGTACTCAACGCTGATATTATTATCACTCAGCTGTTGAAGGACTGAGCGGATGCGCGTATCACTTCGGTTTTTATCAACCCAAACGTTGTTAATGCGTTGTGGATCCCAGTCGAGCACAGTTTGTACTGCATGAAATCCACTAGCGATGAGGTGATTGGTCATTTAGTTGCTGATTTTCTGGTTTTTGTTTTTGTCCCGGTTTTTCGTTTGCCTTGTTGTTTCGAACGCTTGCTGCGTTTGTTGTGAGATTTTTTGTCGTTGCTTTTGACCAATGGTGCAAGTAAATCAAAGTCAATTTTGCGCTCATCCAGATCAACGCGAGCAACTTTGATTGTTACCGCATCTCCAATTTGATAAACCTGACCGCTGCGTTCGCCAATCAATCGATGTGCGATTGGGTCAAAATGATAGTAATCCTTACCCAGACTGGAGATATGAACAAGCCCCTCGACACGTGATTCATCCAGCTCAATAAACAACCCAAACGAGGTGACAGAACTAACCCTTCCAGTAAAATCTTCTCCTACCCGGCTTAGCATATATTCACACTTCAGCCATCCAGTGACATCCCAGCCGGCTTCATCTGCGCGGCGTTCGTTAGCCGAGCAATGCTCACCCATCACCACCATATCCTGTATGGAATAAGCATAGGTTTCGATTGGCTTACCTGACAGACAATGGCGGATAGCGCGGTGTACAAGCAAATCAGGATAACGCCGTATGGGTGAAGTAAAATGAGTATAAGGATTCAGTGCAAGACCAAAATGACCTTTGTTTTCCGGTGTATAGACTGCCTGTGATAACGAACGCAGCAAAACCATCTGGATGAGATGGGCATCAGGGCGCTGTTTAATACTGGAAAGTAATTGTTTGAAGTGGATGGGCTTGGGTTTTTTTCCGCCCTCCAGGGTGAGGCCGCGTTCACTTAGAAAGGTTTTCAAGTCAGCAATCTTCTCTGACTTGGGGCCATCATGTACTCGTAATAAAGACGGTATTTTTTTGCGTTTGAGAAATTTGGCAGCAGTGGTATTGGCCAGAATCATGCACTCTTCAATCAATCGATGTGCATCTGTAGACTGGGTGGGGACTATTTTTTCTATTTTACGTCCTTCCCCAAACACAAATTTATATTCACGGCTTTCAAAATCGATGGTTCCGCGTTGCTCTCTTTGTTGACGCAATACTTTGTAAAGTTGATAAAGCTCATCCAGATGGGGAATCAGCTGATGATGTTTTTTCCTCAGTTTTTTATTCTTATCAACTAACATGGAGGCAACATCAGTGTAGGTCAGGCGTGCGTGTGAGCGGATGACAGCTTCAAAGAAACGAGAGCGCGTCACTTTACCTGCGTGTGAAACATAAATCTCACATGCCATACACAATCGATCCTGGTCTGGAAGCAATGAGCATAAGCCATTCGACAATGCTTCTGGTAACATGGGGATAACATATTCAGGAAAATAGACTGAAGTGCTGCGGTTATAGGCTTCCTTGTCGAGCGCTGATTCACGCATGACATAGTGAGAAACATCGGCGATAGCAACCACTAAACGCCAGCCTTTTGCTGTGGATTCACAAAATACTGCGTCATCAAAATCTTTTGCATCTTCACCATCAATCGTAACCAGTGGTGTATCGCGTAGATCTTCTCGCCCATGTTTATCCTGTTTCTTAACCTGCTTGGGAAAGTCCTGCATTTGTTCAATCACCTGATCAGGCCATTGATGTGGCAATTCATGCGCACGGATTGCAATCTCAATTTCCATACCAGGAGCCATGTGATCGCCAAGCACTTCGACGACTTTCCCGATTGGTCGACTATGTCTGCCTGGCTGCTTGATTAACCCGATAACCACAACTTGACCAGGTTTTGCATCGTTCAGTTGATCTGTGGGGATAACAATGTCAAGCGAGATGTATTTACTGTCAGGCGCCACAAAGTACATGCCCATTTCTTCCTGTAAGCGCCCAACAACTTCAGTTGTATTACGCTCCAGGATTTCAACAACCACAGCCTCACGACGTCCTCTTCGATCAATCCCGCTCACGCGAACTAAAACCCGGTCATTGTGAAACAATGATCGCATCTCGCGTGGTAGTAAAAACAAATCATCACTACCGGTATCAGGTTTAAGAAAACCGAAACCATCTTTATGCCCAATCACCCTTCCAGCAATCAGGTCCGTATTATCGACACGGCAATACAAACCCTTACGATTGAAAAGTAACTGGCCATCCCGCTCCATAGCACGTAAACGGCGACGTAGTGACTCAAGGTCATTGTCGTCAACAACACCAAGTTCATCAGCAATATCACTACGAGATAACAGCGTCTTCTTTTCTTTAAATAGCTCAAGAATACACTCGCGGCTTGGAATCGGTTGTTCATATTTGCTGGATTCACGTTCACGGTGTGGGTCATTAACCCGAAATTTGCGGTGCGTATTTTTTTTCACGTTTTTGTCTGATCTTGATGGTTTTGTGTTGTTAATTGACATACCCGATATCGGTTACCTTTTTGAACAAATAGTTATAATCTGTCAAAGCGCATAAAAACAGATAGAAAGACTTACTTCAGTGAATGAAAGTGGATAGCACGCAACTCAGATTTGCTGTATGGATTAACGTAATCAGTGTCAAAACAATCAGGAAAGTGACGCATATTATTGATTGACTGAGCTTTTATTCAGTGTTCTTAACCAAAGACTAAAGCTTAGCAGAGCGATGCCTCTTATTGTTAAATCAATCGCGATACAAATTGATATGAAAGTGACAGCATGATTTTCAGGCACGCCTTGCCATAGAACAAGACCAAGAATGAGTGAGATAACACCTGTAATAATGAGTGCTTTATAATTTGGTTGCCTGGTGTTTAGTGCGGCGACAATTCTAAATAATCCTTTGATGAAAAGAAAGGCAGTTGTCAGTAATACCAGGCTTTTTGGGTGAGTGTATAACTCAAATAGTATGATAATACCCGTCACCAAATCAACAATCGCAAGATTGGTATAAATCAGGAATAGAGTTGTTTTTCTAGCAACGATGGAATCAATACTTTCAAGAATCCCGGTAACAATTAAGGTAAAAGCAATCACAGGCAGCCAGTTAGGACTTGACATAATTGTCAGTTCCGGATTGATCACACTAAGAACAAATACGCAAAAACCAACAACTGACAAAAACAACCCGCGCACGAACAACAGGTTCCTGTGTTGAATAAATGGCTCGACATTTGTACTGATTTGCATAACGGATCCTGATCACTCGCTAAATAACGAAACGACTCGAAGTGAATCGCCGTAGAGTCAAAGAGTAAATTAGCCTAAGGATACCGCAATTAGCGACGAAACTCATTATTTGCAGGTGATAAATAGCAAAGAGAGTCAGTGGTTATCGGCAAAGGACTCAGTCCGGCAGTGTGATAACAATGGTTCATCTCAAAAACGACACTGTTAACATGCAGAAGCATGAACAATGAAGAGGCAGGAGTAATTGTCAGGTTTTTGTTTTTTTGTTAAATACAAAAGGTAATTCGGTACGGATTGGTGAAAATGTTCTTGGATAGAGAACAAGCAAGGTGCGTACATATTGTATCCTGAATCCGTGACTACAAATCCTCCATCTCACTGAAATAAAACAACCAGAGAAACTGAGTTAAAATGAGCATCCAGCGATGCGGCTTAATAGTCTGGAAAAGGTTTGATGGTCATTTTATCGCG
>DRLZ01000347.1 GCA_011322755.1 Crenotrichaceae bacterium | reverse complement strand
GGTACTGCTGCAGCAATTGGTTCTGCTTACGCAGCTTTGGGCTGGGAGGATGCTCAATCACTGGCGATGACATCAGCGACTGTGGGTATTTTCGCCTCAATTTGCGGCGGAATCATCTGGATTAATTTTTACAAGAGTACCAAGGCGAAGAACAAACCAGTACATCAATTCAACGAGTCGCATCATAATTCCTGCAATAAGAATGGCTTGGCAGATGAATTTGCTGATAAAAACAACGATGTTATCGACCCGCTTGCATTCCAGTTGTGTATTGTACTCACTGCTTTTCTTGGTGGTTACTACCTGCATTCTTTTTGGAATACACGCATTCCTGAATTCAAATTGCCATTATTCTGTCTCACTTTTATCTGCGCATTGTCTTTAAAACAACTACTTGCGGCTTGCGGATTATTGTCAAAAATCAACAATGCTGTCATTGCTCGCATTGCAGGAACTTTAACTGATTTTCTGATCGTTTTCGGTATTGCTGCAATACAACTCCAGATTATTCGTGATTATGCACTGCCACTGGCTATTCTGTTTCTAGCGGGTATTCTACTCAGCGTAGTCATTTGTGCGTTGCTCGGACCAGTATTTATTCGCCAACACTGGTTTGAACATGCATTGTTCACCTGGGGATGGATCACAGGCATTATGGCGATGGGGATTGCTTTGTTGCGCATCGTTGACAGAAGCAACCAGACCAAGGCTTTGGATCACTTTGCATTGGCATACCTGTTTGTCGTCCCAATCGAGGTCATTATGGTCACCCTTGCCCCGCAGCTTATTTCCCGCCAGATGGAATGGGTAATCATCGTTGTTACTGTGCTTATCGCTGCTTTACTGCTGGCGTATTATGGCTGGCGTTTTATCCACAAACAACACATGTCATAATATTACGCGCCCTGCTAATTAATTCCGAGATCGAGACTGGATGCATTATGACTAACTCACAATCATCACTACGACCGCCAGCAAACAGCATTGATGAGCTGCCAGCCAGCCTGCAATACATTGCTCAAAGTCTTGTCAAAACGGACACGCTACAAGCCAAACAAGTACGGCAAGTGGTGATGGAAGCGAAAATTCAACCACTGGATCTCATGCCGTGGAGTGATTTTAACCATTCTGCTACTGACAGCTACGGACGGCGACTGGTTTATGATGGTAGTTTTTTTGAGATGATGGTCATGTCCTGGCGCCCTGGGGATGTTTCAGCAATCCATGACCATGGATATACTCAATGGGGTGCTGTACAAGTATTTGGCCCCGCTGAACATGCGACCTTTCTGGTTCAGGATGGCGAGATCACCTGCTTATCACGTACGCTATTGAAAACCGGACAATCAATGGCGGTTGGTCACCAGCTTGTTCATCAAATGGGTAATACCACTGATGATCAACAATTCATTACCTTTCATCTCTACGGTAACACACAAAGAAATCACGATATCACAGCTGATGCACGTGTTTTTGATTTAAACAAGGGAATCATTGAGCGCACTAATGGCGGAGTTTTTCATGCGCTACCGCAACACCTTGTCAATTCCACCGAGCCTGCGCCAACACCTGATTACCTGTGCTGGTTACGCAATACTGTTGATATTACTCAACGGGTACGTGCAGCGAAAAATGCCGGATTCACTAATCTTAGTCGTCATCTTGATACGCTGCACAATGATTTATTTGATCGCAGAAAAAAACAGCAATTACTGGCTGATTTGAATCAGCATGTGAACAGTGATGGTCACGCGATCAATTCCTATTGGTGGAAATTGCTTTGTCATGAACTAACTGTAGCCGCACAGGTACAAGCCGAGTTGCTACAAGACACATCATCAAGCAATGATGCTTTTCAAACCTATGCCGAGCTTTACGATTCGGTTATTGGTCAACCTTGTCTGGATAGTTTTATCAGCAAGTATCTACAATTCATGCGCGATCATTACGAGATTGATTTCAGTCAATCAAGCCTGTTATCGCTTGGTTGCGGGACAGGCTTAACCGAGCGTTACATTATTGAGCAATTGGGCATGCACAAGAAAAATCTGCTTGGTATCGATATATCAGAAGCAATGATTCATGTTGCCAGTCAACACATCCACGCAGAAATTGGTGATGTAATGGAGATTGATCCGGCTGTTCAACGCTGGGATCTCGCGTTTTGCGGTCTTAATATCTTCCAGTATCTACCTCATCAAAACTTCGCCCAGGCAATCAGCAAAGTGGCTGCTGTGGTAAAACCAGGTGGTTATTTTTTTGGAGATTTTATTACTTCGGATCATATCCGCTGGTATCCCAACCTGGTTTTCTCAGATGATCAGCAGATCATTTCGCTTCGAACCCCAAAACTGATTGAAAAAAACCAGCAAATGTACCAGCAAAGCCATATTCTGAATATTGATTTTCGCAACCAGATGCGGATTACAGATGAAGGACATCACCAACGCTACCTCCCACCGTTAAGCAGAGTACGCGGTATTTTTGAACAGTTTTTCAGCGGCGGTGTGGAGATCTATGATGCAGTCAGCCTTGATCCTATTTCAGCAGATGCGGATACTTGTTTATCTACACGTTATCTGGTCTGTGCCAGAAACGAGTGACAACCCTGAAAAAAAGACACAAAGATTAATGCATCGTCACGAAATCTTTTAGGAGCAATCCTTGATTTCGAATACTGCCCAAGAATTGTCATGGTATATAAGCCGCAATTCTTTCCAGAGGCTGTCCACATCTCACTAGACAGCCCCAGAATACAGTACCCTGATAAGCCAGTAGATCTCAACCAGTACAGTCATCTAAATCGATGCTGTCCGTTGAAAAATGAAAGCTACTTACAAGCAAAGATTCATTCCATGAAATGGCACACAATATAACTTGTCAGACTCTTAATCCAATACTGGTGTTGATTCATCCATTCCAACTTCTAGCGTATATTCCACATGCAGCAAGGGAGCTCCAGCAGCATCGCCATTATACGATTCGGCAGTCCGTGTACCACTTCCTGAGATGAGTAAGACTAGTGAATTTCCACTAAACCAGCCTGGACGGTCGATGATTTCCTGGACAATAGCAGTAATATCTGGAGTTTGCTGATCCAACCCCGCTTCACCCACTCGAGTCCATGGCAAAGGTTCCCACTCAACGACGGAGCTGGTTTGCTTTCGTGAGGAAATGTTACGTCTTGCTTTGGTAAACGGGGATGCATCATCAGCCGCCTGCCCCCTAATCAGCAAATCTGAATCTCCTGAGTGGGTTTCATCAACCTGGAACTGAATCGAGGCATTGGTAATTTTTGCGCCTTGAGGGATAACGAGATCGTTAAAACGCATCCCGATGAGTTGATTATGCCTACCTTGATCAGCCAATTCCAGATCACTGCTCCCTCGGTTGACTTTACCCGTGACAGTATTTTCTTCAGCATCATCAAAGCCTTCAGATATTCTGATTTCCACAGTTTCCTGAATTTCCTCTGGAGCAGAGTTGCGAGACACCGCTACGAAAATATCATTACTTGGATTGGAACCATCGTCATCACCATCATCGACACTAATAAGCGTGGTCTCACCAACTTCACCCTGACCAAAAGTGACTGCTCCGGCAAACGTACCGGTGAAATAGGTGCTACCCGTATCATCCACAACAATGCTGCTACCCCAATCAAACCCGTTAGATCCAATGCTTTGAGCTGAAACCAATTCACCGCTTGCTGTATATTTTGCAATGAAAATGTCAGTAAAACCGTTACTGACGAGTGTGGTCTCTTCCGTTTCACCAGCTCCGAAAACCGCAGTACCATGAAAGAACCCGGTAACATATACAGAACCTGAATTATCGACATCAAGACCTCGACCCCGGTCACCACTGTAAAGTGCAAAAGTCGCCTCGCCTCCGGCACTTTTAGCCCAGGCTAATTCACCGTTCGATTGATACTTAGCAACGAAGATATCTCCTTCATCAACACTCACTAAAGTACTCGCATTTTTTTCACCTACACCAAACGTCACCTCTCGTTGAAAAGAACCGGTGATATACACGTTACCTGAGTCGTCTACAGCAATGCCACTATCACCGCCATCTTCATTAAAAATTCCATTTGTCGATTTTAACCAGAGTTTTTCACCATTAGGCAAATACTTGGCAACAAACTGGCTGCTTACAATTTTGTCTGTGAAAATCGTAGTAACCGTGTCTTCTGTCAAAACTCTATTTTCAATAATACCCTTAACGTAGACATTACCAGAGTCATCCACAGCAAGACCAAGATTTCCCCCTAGAGTCGTTTTTCCTACACGGTTAGCCCAAAGCAAATCGCCTTCTACTGAAAATTTAGACACAACGATATCTTGAGCAGTATTGCCAGCAAGGATAGAATCACCAACCTGGCTCGCTGATAAACTCGCAGTATTTTGAAAAACACCAGCGACATACACATTGCCAACACCATCTACAGCTAGACCAACACCTTGATCCTGAGCTTTTCCACCCGCACGCTTAGCCCAAACCAGAGTACCTTCAGCTGTATACTTCGCAATAAAAGCATCACTGAGACCAGCGCTTACGAGACTGGTCTCACCGACTTCACCGGATCCAAAAATTGCTATTTTTCCAGAACCAATAAAATTACCAAAAAAGCCAGTAATATAAACAGACCCCGCACTATCGACTGCAATTGCGAGTGATTGATCGTTCCCTTGAGGACCACCAGCGCTCTTAGCCCAAAGCAAGACGCCCCCGGAGCTATACTTCGCCACATAAAGCCCGTCAGTGCCATCATTTGCAAGTACAGTCTCATTAAGTTGTCCTGCGCCAAAAATCATGGTGCGCTGGTACGAACCAGTTACATACACATTCCCAGAACTATCCACAGCAAGTTTTGAGTCTAGTTCTGCGCCTGCTGCACCAGCACTGTCCGCCCAGACTAGTTCTTGAGCATCTGAGTGGTTGCTGAAAAGTAGCAAACATCCCAACAACATCGTTATAAACAGGGTTATGGAATTGTTGTAAAAAAAAGTATTTTTGAAAATCATTGAATTATCTCCTTACCGTTCTACCTGGCATGCATACCCACATCCATAATAGAATTGATGTCCTGTAATAAACTAGACAATCAAGGTCATTTTGAGTCTAATATATCACTCTTTCTATGTTCTAACCAGACCTAAACATATCTACCCTTTAGCTTGTTCAGTAAATGCAAATCCGGCTCATTACAGTTTCCACCAGCATTCACGAGAATCAAACGACATCAAGAATATCCTGAACACACAAATCATCCCTAAAGGCATTAATTACTGGATATTTTCAAGAAATTGTTTCTTTATTTATCTAAACAAAAAGGGTTATTACAAAAATAATTTTATTCTATTTTTATTTATATATAACAACAAGATTAATACAGGCGAGAATAAATACATAAAATGGTTATATAAGTACAATTTATATTAAATGTTTTAGCACAGTAAAATAAGTATCTTTCTAGTCGTCAGCCATTCAAAAAAACATTTTTTCATCCAAATTACATACCTTTGACCACCAATTATGCTCTCTAACAAAAGTGGCTGATTCACCAACTGCTTATTGTTAAGATAAATTTTTATATATTGAATGACTGGTATCTAGCGTTCGTCATCCTGGAGGCCAGGACATCGAGCGACCACCAAGCACATGCAGATGCAGATGATACACTTCCTGCCCGGCAGCTTTTTTGCAGTTAATAACGGTACGATATCCGTCATCGCTGATACCTTCAATATCTGCAACCTTACGCGCACCCAGCAAACATTGTGCAGCGATATCAGGATCATCAAGATCAGCCAGTGTCGGTACGTGTTTTTTGGGAATAACCAGAACATGCACAGGGGCGCGTGGAGTAATGTCTCGAAATGCGAGGATATGATCATTTTCATAGACAATGTCAGGCTGTATTTCTCCTGAAACCATTTTACAAAACAAGCAATCAGGGTCAGACATCTACTTTCTCCTTCACTTCGTTTACAACTATAAATTGTCAATCGTTACATTTCTTGCCGTCCAGTAAATGCATGGCTTAGTGTGCTACTGTCAACATAATCCAGCTCACCACCGAGTGGTACACCATGAGCAATCCGGGTTGAACGAATGTTTCTATTTTGAGCCATTTCACTGATGTAATAAGCTGTTGCCTCGCCTTCAACAGTGGTGTTGGTTGCAAGAATGATTTCGCTTACTTCGCCTGTTTGCAGACGTTGATCAAGCAAATCCAGTTTTAATTCTTGCGGGCCAACCCCGTCTAGCGGTGATAATCGTCCATGTAATACAAAGTACAAACCTTTAAAACCGGTTGCATGATCGATGATATAGACATCTGCAGGTGATTCTACAATACACAACAGACTGCGATCACGCGCAGGATTACTACAGAGTGAACATAATGAATGTTCTGACAATGTTCTGCAATGCCCACAAAATCCAACCTTGTCGGCAGCATCATTTAACGCTCGTGCCAGCGTTTTAGCATGAGTTCTATCCTCTTGCAGCAGGTTAAATGCCATACGTTGTGCTGACTTAGGCCCGACACCGGGCAAACAACGAAGCGCTTGCATTAACCCGGCAACAAGACCTTTTTCATTGTGCATCGATTAGAAAGGCATTTTGAATCCAGGTGGCATTTGAAATCCATCGGTCATGCCTGCCATTTTTTCCTGTTTGATTTTTTCAACCCGGCGCACAGCGTCATTCACAGCGGCGGCAACCAGATCTTCCAACATATCCTTATCATCACCGACGAGGCTGTCATCTATCGCGATGTTTTTAACTTCACGCTTTCCTGTCATTATCACTTTAACGAGTCCGCCGCCAGATTCACCATTCACTTCCATAGCAGCCAGTTCTTGCTGGGCTTTCTGAAGATTTTCCTGCATTTGTTGAGCCTGTTGCATCAGGTTTCCCAATGGGTTTTTCATCAATGCTCTCCTGTATCATCCATTGGCTCTACTGAGCCCGGTATTATCGTGGCATCAAACTGTTGTTGCAATGCCTTTACATTATCGTCCTGCTCAATGGCCTGTTGCGCTGCTTGCTGTCGTTCATCACTCATCCTCTCTCGTTTGCCAGCGGGTGATTCATGCTGCTGGGTTTCGATTTTGATGATGAGTTTCAACTTCGCATCCAGTTTGTCATACAAGGCTTGTTGCAAACCGTTGACAGCTGTATCATTCTGCAGATGCGCATGCGCCGGATCAAGTAATAAAGTGCATCGTCCGTCGCTCATACTTTGCAACGTGCAATGACTGGCTAATTCTTTAGTCAAACCCGCGAGCTGAAGTCTTGACAATATTTTCTCCCAATCGTTGTCACTATCAATTTGCTGAGCCGTAACCGACGAATTCGTTGTGGCTTGTAGTGGTGAAGACTCAGCTGCCACAAAATGTTGTGACACTGGCTCGACTCCATCCAATGGATTATCAGTGCTCCAGGTTCTTGTTTCTTCGAGCGGGAGAGCTGCCTCTGTGATATGAATGTGTTTGTCTGGTACAACTTGTTTTGATGAATCTAACTGCACTGCTTGATCAATATCGACAGGCCTGAATGCAAGCATACGCAGCAACACCATTTCCATACCGGCCTTTGGACTTGGCGCCAGGTTTAGATCACGCTGCCCCATCAACGCCGTTTGATAATAAAGCTGTATCTCTTCCTGAGTCATCGTCTCTGCGAGGTGTTTCAACGCATTCTGGTTTGCCTCATCCACTATTTTAGCGTTAAATTGAGTCAGCGCGAGCTGATGCAAACGCTGAATTATTTGCTCCAAAACATAATAAAAATCTGCTGCTGTAGCATGCAATTCCTCAACAATAGACAGTAGCTGCTGAACATCGGCTTCTGCCAACGCCTGCAGCAAAGCCAGAATCGGCTGATGCGCAGTCCAGCCCAACATGTCTCTGACTTGATCAACGCCGACCTGCCCTGCGCCATGCACAATCGCCTGATCCAGCAAACTCAAGCCATCACGCATACTGCCATCGGCCGCATTTGCCAGCAATTGCAACGCTTCAGGAACGTATTCAATTGATTCCTTATCCAGAATCATCTGCATTTGTTGCTGTATCTGCTCAATATCCAGGCGCTTTAAATTGAGTTGCAAGCAACGCGACAAGATGGTGACCGGTATTTTCTGAGGATCTGTGGTCGCTAACAGAAACTTGACATGAGCAGGTGGTTCTTCCAGAGTTTTGAGTAGCGCATTAAAGCTGTGCGCAGACAACATGTGCACTTCGTCAATCAGGTAAACTTTAAATCGACCCTGAGCTGGAGCATATTGAACATTATCCAGCAAATCACGGGTGTCTTCGACCTTGGTTCGTGATGCAGCGTCCACTTCAATCAAGTCAATAAAGCGCCCCTGGTCTATTGCCTGGCAAACGTCACACGCTCCGCATGGATCATAGCCATTTTTCAAGGAATCACAGTTCAGCGCCTTGGCAAGAATGCGGGCAACAGAGGTTTTCCCAACACCGCGCGTGCCTGTAAACAGGAATGCGTGATGCAGTCTGTCATGCAACAAACCATTGGTCAGCGCCCTTATCACATGCTGCTGACCAACAATCTGACTAAACGTGCGGGGGCGCCATGTTCTCGCCAGTACCTGGTAAGACATTATCAGAGGATTTTCTGGAAGGGAATTGTCATGATAAGCAACAATATGCCACTATTCTCCACTCCAGACAATCATACGATGCAAACCGATGTGAAATAATGG
>DRLZ01000346.1 GCA_011322755.1 Crenotrichaceae bacterium | reverse complement strand
CTGCCGCAACCTGGGAAATGGAAGTCGGGTTGGATGTGCTCTGCGATTGCACTTTTTTCATCGCCTGAATAATGTCCTTTGGTCCTCCGGCATAACCAATCCTCCAGCCAGTCATTGAATAGGCTTTGGACACACCGTTTAGCGTCATTGTTCTGTTATATAAATCAGGGCAGGCATTGAGAATATTACAGAATGTGCTGTCCCAGAGAATATGTTCATACATATCATCAGTCGCGATGGCAACATCTGGGAAATCCAGCAAGACATCTGCTAACGCCTTCAGCTCGTCCAGAGTGTATGCCATGCCGCTCGGATTGGATGGACTGTTAATCACAAACAAGCGGGTTTTGTCATTAAGCGCTCCGCGAAGCTGTTGAGGTGTTATTTTTAATTGTGTGGATTCATCTGTTTCCAGAATCACCGGTTTGGCGCCTGCCAGTAACACAATATCTGGATAAGAAACCCAATACGGCGCTGGAACAACCACCTCATCACCAGGATTTAACAACGCCTGAGCCAGATTGTAAAAGCTTTGCTTGCCACCAACGGATACCAGAATCTGATCCGGTTGGTAGGATAATCCGTTATCATTCTTGAACTTGTCGATTATCGCTGATTTCAGGCTTGGGATGCCGTCAACCTGGGTGTATTTTGTAAAACCACTGTTAATCGCTTCGATCGCAGCCTGTTTGATATGGTCAGGCGTATCAAAGTCAGGCTCACCGGCTCCCAGTCCGATAATATCTTTTCCTTTAGCACGCATGGCTGCAGCGCGTGCAGTGATCGCCAATGTCGGCGAAGGCTTGACAGCAGAGAGACGTTCCGCAAGTTTGATTGTCATCGTTGAATTCTTCCTGATAAAAGCAATGGTATGGTTACGTTGCATTGACCGTGTGGATCACGGAAAATGCTTGCAGGATTAGTCGTATACTTCATCACTACCCTCTGTTTGAGGACAACAAGGATATGGGACGAACATTAAACAGATCATACAGTGCACATAATACTCCAGGCGGGACAGAAATTGCACCACCTGTGAAAGGCAAGGCATTTCAATTGCAATCAGAATTTTCTCCGGCAGGCGATCAACCGCAGGCGATTCAGCAACTGGTTGATGGTTTAAATGATGGCGAATTACATCAGACTCTGCTTGGTGTAACCGGCTCAGGTAAAACCTATACGATCGCCAATGTAATCCAGGAAGTTCAGCGTACAACCCTGATTATGGCGCACAACAAAACCCTGGCTGCGCAATTATATGGCGAAATGAAGGAGTTTTTCCCGGATAACTCGGTTGAATATTTTGTGTCTTATTATGATTATTATCAACCCGAAGCCTATGTTCCAGCTTCCGATACCTTTATCGAGAAAGACGCATCGCTGAACGAGCATATCGAACAAATGCGCTTATCTGCAACCAAAGCGTTAATTGAACGACGCGACACCATTGTGGTTGCCACTGTCTCTGCGATCTACGGATTAGGCGAGCCTGAGTCCTATTTTGAGATGGTCATGCATCTGGTGCGTGGTGATCTGATTGACCAGCGCACCCTGGTTCGACGACTCGCTGATCTGCAATACCTGCGCAACGATGTTGAACTGCGTCGGGCAACATACAGAGTACGCGGAGATGTGATTGATATTTTTCCTGCTGAATCAGAGCGAGAAGCGTTACGGGTTGAGCTGTTTGATGACGAAATTGAACGCTTATCACTGTTCGATCCGTTAACCGGGGAAATGATTGAACGGATTTCGCGCTATACAGTCTATCCTAAAAATCACTACGTCACCCCGAGAGAAAAATTGGTCAAAGCAGTTGACCAGATTCGTGAGGAAATGCGTGAACGCGTTGCCTACTTGCGTGAAATGAACAAACTGGTCGAGGCGCAGCGACTTGAGCAACGCACTTTGTTCGATATGGAAATGATCATGGAAGTCGGCTATTGCTCAGGAATCGAGAATTACTCGCGTTACCTGTCAGAGCGTAAACCCGGTGAGCCGCCACCAACCATGTTCGATTATCTACCTGATGATGCCATCGTCATTATTGATGAAAGCCATGTCAGCATTCCGCAGATCGGCGCCATGTATCGCGGTGATCGTTCACGCAAGGAAACGTTGGTCGACTATGGTTTTCGCTTGCCTTCAGCTCTGGATAACCGGCCGTTGCGGTTTGAAGAATTTGAATTAAGAGTCGGACAACGCATTTATGTGTCGGCAACGCCGGGAAAATACGAAGACGAACATGCAGGCGACCCGATTGAACAAGTGGTGCGACCAACCGGTTTACTGGACCCAACTGTTGAAGTGCGTCCAGCAGTTAGCCAGGTTGATGATTTGTTGTCTGAAATCAGCATTTGTGTCAAACGCAAGGAACGCGTTCTGGTCACCACCCTGACCAAACGCATGTCTGAAGATTTAACCGATTATCTATATGAACATGATGTCAGGGTGCGATACATGCATTCCGATATTGATACGATTGAGCGGGTTGAGATTATTCGCGACTTGCGACTGGGTAAATACGATGTTCTGGTCGGCATTAATTTGCTAAGAGAAGGTCTGGATATACCGGAAGTTGCTCTGGTCGCGATTCTGGATGCTGACAAGGAAGGCTTTTTACGTTCCAGGGTATCAATGATCCAGACCATTGGTCGCGCCGCCAGAAATGCACAGGGCAGGGCAATTTTGTATGCTGACAAAATAACCCAGTCCATGCAGCAAGCGATTGATGAAACAGAACGGCGTCGCAAGAAGCAAATTGAGTTTAATCAAACTCACAATGTCACCCCGACATCAATCCAGAAAGCTGTCGCTGATGTGATGGGACTTGCCGCCGTTGGAACACATGAGGATGCGTTACAAGTTGCAGAGCAAAAAGCAGTCTATCAAGCGCTCGATCCTAAAAAAGCGGCTTCAACAATTAAACAACTGGAAGATCAAATGTATGCCGCGGCGCGTGATCTTGAATTTGAACAAGCGGCTAGAATCCGCGATCAGATAGAAACGATTAAAACAAGTATGACAGCGTCATGATCCCGGGTTTTTGTCCAGACCACAGGCATCTCAGCGTTGCCGTCACATTGTGCATTCTATTGATAACCCTCGCCCCGTTTTGCGGCTGGGTATTTCATTGTGGATGCATATGGCCTTGGGCTGGACTGGATCGCTATTGTAATTTTTATGACAACAACCAGAAAGATCATTGTCCCTGGTGTACCTCATTTGTATTCGGCTATCTGATAACAGCTTTACTGATATTCATCAGTGGCTTTGTAACTTGGCATTGCAGCAATCTGATCACAGTAACGAAACAGCGATCACGCGCCTTCATCAGCATAGCTGTCGGCTTGCTTGTCTTTTATTGTCTATCCGTCATTAACGCAGGGATCGCAGCGACGATAATGGAATATCCATATTTTATTTTTAAAATATGGTCATTTTTCTGATCTTTAACAGATCACAAAACCTGAAACAATTATTCACCCAGGAGGCATGAGATGAACGGGGATAACAATCAATCGTGGTACGAGCGCATCGCCCTGTTTCCGTTATTCACCATCATTTCAGCATATCTGGCCAGTGTGCTTTGGCAAGACAATATCCCGGGGTTTATAACCAGCCGCTGGGTACTCTACATCGGGCTTACGCTCATTCTGCTTGCATTAGTGTTAAGACTGGTTCTAAAACTTCATTTTCTCTATCTATTTGATTTGTTTCTGGTTGGCTGCGTATTTGTGTGGGTTGTCTACTGGCAAAAGGAATACACTTTTGTGGCGCCTGTTTTTCGTGCTTTCTCAGTCTATTTTGTCCTTATCAATCTGTTATTCGCCAGATTTGCGCGCAATAAAGTATTTGAGGAAGATCAGCAGCTACTGCTGAAATTTCTTAACCAGCGCATCCTCTTCCATCCAGTGATCATGGTGTTGCTGGTGCTTGCAGGGCTTTATCTGCAAACCTGGTATATGTTGTTCCCTGTGTTTACCACGCTATTGATGATTGGAACGCTACTCATACTCTGGACTGAGCAATTGAACAGCAAAGGTAGTGGATAGCATTGTAATTAGCAGCCAACAATGATTCGTGGATTCAAC
The DNA here is from genome assembly GCA_011322755.1 of Crenotrichaceae bacterium. GTDB lineage: Bacteria > Pseudomonadota > Gammaproteobacteria > Methylococcales > DRLZ01 > DRLZ01. Next base: position 869 of record DRLZ01000346.1, on the reverse strand, counting down.
TAATACCCCAAACGAATAAATTTCTCCCCCACCGTCTCTTTGAGTTGAGCAAGCAACTGATCACTGGGAACAACTTTCCATGCTTTTCCGAAAGCAATCCGTCCACGTGTGCAGGTATTCTGGTAATCGACAAGTATCGGACAGCTTCCGCCTCGATACGGAGCCAATATTGTCGACAACTGATCCACAAAATCTGTACGCTCAGGATCGACTGATTGCTTCGTCCAGTAGATAACCAATTGTTTAGCCAATGCCGTGCGTGCCTGCTCGACTGTATAGATTTTATCCACATTCAGTCTGGGCTGACCATTGTAGTCATCAAACCCCATATTGCCTTCGACAACAATAATGGTGTCTTTTACCAATAAGTCTGAATACTGCTCATAGGTTTTTGAAAACACAGCAATCTCGATTCTTGCAGTGTTATCATCCAGAATCAGGTTGCAAAAATTTGCACCGCGCTTGGTTTGACGGATTCGCAGCTCCATAATCAACCCCGCAATACGAAAAAAACGGGTTTCTCTGGATTGAGTCGGTAGTTCGAGGTTGTTTATCTTGCTGCTGATAAACTGCTTGAGTTCTGCTTGATATTGATCAATCGGGTGACCGCTTAAATACAAGCCCAGAGCGGCTTTTTCTCTTGACAAGCGCTCATCGTCTGACCACTCCTGTACCGTTTGCTGCTGTTTTGGCTCTGGCTGTTCAACAACCTCAAAACCAAACATATCATTCTGTCCGCTACTACGCATCGAGTCTTGTTGCTCGGCTGCTTTTAGTGCGACATCCAGTGTCGCCAATATTTGTGCACGATTGCAATCCAGGCTGTAAAATGTACCTGCGTCAATCAGGGCTTCCATAACCCGCCGATT